>JBILUX010000018.1:0-15242 GCA_044370765.1 Candidatus Planktophila sp.
TTACTAGCTGCGAAACAAGCTTCACGGTTGAACCAGATGCACCCTTAAGAATCTCGCTAACGAGTGTTGCTTTAGCAAGCTTTGCATCCGATGTCAGCGCCTTGCGAAGATCGGCTGAGCCGGCAATAGCACGTGAGGCGGTAAAGATTTCATCTTCTACAAGGTCGAGTTCTCCTGCAATGTTGGCAGCTGATGCCTCTGCCTCAATAGCAAGTTGCTCAATTACAAGTACAAGATCCTTTGGAGCAGACCAACGCATCGCTGAAATCTCAGTTGTTATGCCTAGAGCCAACGCGCCAATCTTTGAACCGAATAACTCTGAAAGAAAGACTGACTTAGATTTATCATCACGTGAGGAGTCAGTTAAAGCACGACGTACTGCGATATTTGTATCTAGTACGTCAGCGACAAAGAAAAGCTCAGCACTCAACGCAGATGCCTTTGATGCATCTGCGCCTTTAACGGCAGCATCTAAAGCTGCGCGTGCAGTCACTAATGACTGACGGCTGCTGCCTCCGAGGTGAGCTCTCATCGCCTACTTGCTCTTCTCTAGATCTTCTAAAAAGCGATCGACAACGCGTGATTGACGCGCTGCATCATCTAGTGACTCGCCCACAATCTTTGAAGCAAGTTCTACAGCTAGCGCACCGACTTCAGTACGAAGAGATGTAATCGCCTGTTGACGCTCTGCCTCGATTGAAGCATGTGCCGTTGCCGTAATACGCGCGGCCTCTTCTTGCGCTTTGGTACGAAGATCTTCAATGATGGATGCTCCTTGAACACGGGCATCTTCGCGCAGAACCTGCGCTTCGGCCTGTGCTTTAGCAAGCTGCTCGGTGTACTGAGCAAGTGCGCGCTGAGCTTCCAGCTGCGCCTTTTCAGCACGTTCGATTCCACCTTGAATTGCATTGGTGCGCTCTGTAAATGCCTTTTCAAACATTGGCGTTACAAATTTGCGCAGGGTTAAGAAGAGAAGGGTAAAGGCGATCGCACCGACTACAAGCTCTGCAGTATGTGGAATCAGCGGATTGATCTTCTCTTCCGCAGCCAGGTTAATAAATTGCATCAGTTGTCCTTTGTACTTAAATTCTTATGGATTAGAGAACGAATGCGAGAACGAGACCGAATAGAGCAAGAGCTTCAGCGAGCGCGAAGCCAAGGAATGCGATTGGCTGTAGAACGCTACGAGCCTCTGGCTGACGTGCAACACCGTTGATATATGCGGCGAAGATGAGACCAGTTGCGATTCCGGGACCGATTGCTGCGAGGCCAAAACCAACCAGGTTGAGTGTGCCTTCCATTTTTTTCTCCTTATTTCCTATTAGTGCTCGTCGGCAAGGGCGCCGGCGATGTAGAGAGCTGCGAGCAGAGTAAAGATGTACGCCTGCAAGCATTGGACCATGAATTCAAAGAAGGTCAACACAATGCCGATTCCAAAGGCAAATGGGCTGATCAACTTCAAACCAATAACACCTTGAAGTAGATGTTCTCCACCCAAGATAAATACGAGCAACAACAAGTGGCCCGCAAACATATTTGCAAATAGACGAAGCGCAAGCGTCAATGGACGCACGACAAAGAATGTAAGAATTTCGAGCGGTGTTATGAGAATGTAGGCAGCCTTTGGGACTCCAGGCATAAACATAATTTCTTTGAAGTATTTAATCGCGCCTTGCTTGCGAATTCCAACGTAGTGGAACACTAAATAAATTGTGAGCGCCAAGACATACGGAAAAGAAACGCGTGACATCGACGGGAACTGCAATAGGGGAATGATTCCGAATAAATTATTCACTAAAATGAAGGTAAAGAGCGTAAAGAGGTACGGTACAAAGCGAAGAAAATCATGACCAATAACATCTTTAGCTAAATCGTTTCGCACGAAGCTATAAACAGACTCTCCTGCAAACTGTAACTTTGACGGAACGACTGCGGCTTTACGAGATGCAAGAATAAAAAACGCCGAAATGAGAATTACTGAGAGAAAAACTAAGAAAATTGGTTTAGTTGTATAGGCGTTGTCGCCAAAAATTGGTGGAAGTTCAAAGTCGGAGCTGCTAGGTGGGACGAATTCGCCACCTGTGCCAGAACGCAGTAATTCGCGCACGCATAACTCCTTCAGAGGTTGAAAATCTTGGCTATAACGGGGAAGTTAAGACGAGGCAACCCTATGGCAGAGCCCCCCAGGTTGAGAAATCGTAGGCCTTAAAGTAAGAAGTGGGACTGCTCACTCCCGCCCGAAGCGCAACCAGACCAGATAAATCGCTCCGCTGATGCCGACCAAGAGGCCTATAAGTGTGAAATAGCCCTGGTTGAGCCAGTGGTCGAGTCCAAATCCAACCCCGCCCCAAAAAAGTAGACCGGAGAGCAGGTATCCAAATATGGACCACATCGCACTCTCTTCTCTTTTTGCCATGGCTACTCCTTAGGATTTCTTATCGGGAAGGGGTAAATGTAAGCGAAGTTTCATGAAACTAGCAATCTCCCCCCAAAGCCATGCGATCGTCAGTAAAACCGCTGTAACGGCAAAGGATGTGCGGTTAATCGTGGCCCGATCCGTGTATTTAGCTAAGGCCCAGAGCAAAAGACCCAAGGCAAAGAGCTTGGCAAAGTAGGAAAAGAGCGCCATAGCCATCGTCGAAATCGGATCTAAATTTCGGGTTAAGCGTGAGACTGCAATATGGATAATAAAGTAGATAACGGTTACGAACTGGGCAAGAAGTGCGCCATAAAAACCGCTCAAGCCTTTAACGAAAAATGACACTGCGATTGCCAAGATACTCACTGCAAAGGTTGGAATAAGTGCACCGCGTAAGAGTTGCGATTCGTTGCTGCTCATACACGAACCTTCTTTCCAACTTTAGAGACTGTCACGGTAATTGCAATAAAAACAATGGCAGTTATTAATGCGACCCACCAAGGAGCAAAGGCTAAGACGGTCACTGGAAAAGCTATCGTCGCAGTCCATAGATAGAGAATGATCGCGGTCTTTAACTGCGAGTTTCCAGCGCTGAGTAATCGATGATGCAAGTGTTCGTTATCGGGGGCAAAGGGAGATTTACCAGCTTTAACTCGACGAGCCACAGCCAATAATAAATCGGCCAATGGAACCGCTAGTACTGCAAATGGTAATAGCAGGGGCAAAAGCGTCGGTCCTGCCGATTCAGCAGAGATTGCATTGGGGTCAACTTGTCCAGTTAAGGTTATTGCAGCCGATGCCAATAAAAGTCCCAGCAACATTGAGCCGCTATCCCCCATGAAGATTCGTGCGGGATGCGTATTGTGCGGCAAGAACCCTATGCAGATTCCAACTAGTACCGCGGTAATCAGTGATGGTGCACCTGCGCGACTAAATCCAAAATCAACGGCCAAAAGATAGGCAAAAGCAAAAAAAGCGATGCCAGCGATAGCGACAATTCCAGCGGCCAGACCATCCATGCCATCGATAAAGTTAACGGCATTAATCGTTACGACCACAATTAATACGGTGACTAACTGACCAATGCTTGATGGCAAAGTGATGACACCGTTTATGGGTAGCCATAGGATTTGCACTCCATATAACAACAAAATACTGGCTACAAATACCTGGCCGGCAAGTTTCGTTAATGCATCAAGCTGAAAACGATCATCGGCCATGCCCAGTAAAACTATGACGGTCGAGGCTAGAAAAATGCCCTGTGATTCATGTCCAAATGACTTACCAACGAGTGGAAGATGATTTACGATCATGAAGGTTATGGACATCGCCATCCACATCGCTACTCCACCCCAGCGTGCAGTAGGTGTCGTGTGAATATCGCGGCCACGAATCTGAGCCACGGCTCCAAATCGAATCGCTTGCGTGCGCACTAAAGGAGTAATCAGATAACACAAAGCCGCTGAAATCAGCAGAGTGACTAAGTACTCGCGCATGAATTCAACTACGCCTGATAAATAGGAAAACGTGCAGTGAGTGCATGTACCTCGGTCTTTATAGAGGCATGAACTGCGCCATCATCACTCGCAATTGCCCGGGCAATCAGTGATGCAATCTGCTTCATTTCGATAACTCCCATACCTTGAGTTGTTGTAGCTGGCGTTCCAACACGTATTCCGCTAGTGACTCCCGGCTTTTCTGGATCATAAGGAATCGAGTTCTTATTCATTACGATTCCTGCCGCTCCGCAGCGCTCATCGGCTACCTTCCCGGTAACTCCTGTGCTTCGAATATCCATTAATGCAAGGTGCGTCTGTGTTCCGCCAGATACTGCACGCATGCCTTCGCTCTCAAGGGCGGCAGCTAACGCCTTTGCGTTAATGATTACTTCCTTGGCATATTTTTGGTATCCGGGAGTTGCGCATTCGGCGAGCGCAACGGCCTTTCCGGCAACTGCCGACATAATCGGTCCGCCCTGCATTCCGGGGAATACCGCCTTATCAATGGCACTAGCGTGCTCGGCCTTAGTCAAAATCATTCCACCGCGTGGTCCGCGCAGGACTTTATGTGTTGTAAATGAGACAACGTCGGCAAATGGCACCGGAGATGGAATCGCTTTGCCAGCGACTAGGCCGATGAAATGCGCGGCATCTACCCACATTATTGCGCCGACTTCATCGCAAATTGCGCGAATTTTTTCAAAATCAATCAATGATGGATATGCAGTTGCTCCCGAGCAAATCATCTTGGGACGAGTTGCAATGGCTTTATCGCGGAGTTCGTCGTAATCGATGAGTTCGTTATCGGCGCGGACGCCATATGACTCAACGTTAAACCACTTGCCTGAAAAATTAACTGCCGAACCATGCGTTAAGTGGCCACCGTGTGGCAATGACATCGCAAGGACCGTATCTCCAGGCTTAGTAAAAGCTTGATAAACAGCTACGTTTGCAGATGCCCCTGAGTGAGGCTGCACATTTGCATGGTCGGCCCCAAACAAACTCTTAGCACGGTCGATGGCAAGGAATTCAGCCTTATCAACCTCTTCGCATCCGCCGTAGTAACGCTTTCCCGGATAGCCCTCGGCATATTTATTAGATAGCGTCGATCCCATTGTCGCCAAGACTGCACGAGACGTGAAGTTTTCCGATGCAATGAGCTGCAAATTTGTTTGCTGACGCTTGAGTTCAGATAATAAAACTGCAGCGATTTCTGGGTCTTGCTTAGTTAAAGCTTCAAAATCAGGGCCATAGAAAGTAGACATGTCGCAATCTTATAGTGCAGTAGCTGCTGGGACGATAATTTGAATCTCCTCTAATGAGATTGCCCCGATTCGAAGCACTCTGACGCCAGTTTCGTCGGCCTCAATCACCGTCGTTACTGGGCCATTGCGAAGTTTTCCATAATTAAACTGAGCGGCTAGATCTGAATCTAATACAAAGATATCGCTCAACGCTTTAGGGATTTGGCGACCACGTCGTGCGGCGCTTCCAACGGCTAACGGTCCTGTCTGCGCAAGTAGTGCTTTTGCAAACTTGCTCTTTGGAACCCGAATGCTCACTTGATCTAGCTGATTTGCGTCTCCTAAATCCCAACTCAAACCTGTTTGTGGGCGAAGATTCATTGACAGCATTCCTGGCCAGAATTTTTTCATAAGGGCTGCAATCTCTGGAGTAATTTCACGAACCACTCCCTTTGCTGTCTTAGCATTTGCAACCATAACTTGAGCTGAGGTAAATAGTGGGTCATCGCGCAATACATGCATCGCGCGCACTGCATCGTGCTTAAAAGCATCGCAGGCAAAGGCATAACTGTGCTCCATGGGAATGGCGATGATGTATCCATCGGCAATCGCTTTAGCGGCTTTTTTTACGTGACGCGAAAGTTCGCCCTTCTTTATATCAACTTCTTTGCCCATAGTTATCTCCGCACCGCACTCGTCCAACGTGGACGACCAAGAAGGTCATCATGGAGTGTAATGCACTCGAAATCTAGGGCTAATTGGCTTGCAATAGCCACGCCCTGTTCCTCAGAATGCTCGATTACTAATACTCCGGCAGGCTTTAAAAGTCTGGCTGCGGCGATGATAAATACCGTTGGTAGCTCCATTCCGCTTGCTCCGCCAAATAAGGCGGCATGCGGCTCAAAGCCGGCGACATCGCGCGGCAAAGGTTGCCCATCTGGAATGTATGGAGGATTAGCGATAACAACATCGCATTTAATTCCGGGTAATACGTCGGCGACATCGCCTTCGACTACTCGTACATTTTCGGCGATGACAGATACATTCTTCTTGAGCCAGAAAATCGCTTCTGGGGAGTTTTCAACTGCGATGACACGGGTATTGGGTGCCTCAGTTGCAATCGCTAAGGCAAGTGCGCCAGAACCTGATCCTAAATCAACGACACTCACTGGCGCTGGCAAATTCTTAATGTGGGTTAAGACCGCATCGACAAGGAGCTCTGATTCAGGGCGCGGCACCAAAACACCGGGACCAACTTCAATCTCTAAATAGCGAAAAGGTGCAAGGCCCGTCACATATTGAAGTGGTTCATGATTGATTCGACGATCGAGCATTGCATAGAACTGTTCTTCAATAATATCCAAGTTATCAAATGAGGCTAAAGTTGTTTCAACTAAAACAGAGTTATGAAGATCCATCCGAGAGATACCAAGTACATGCGCTAATAGATGCTCGGCATCGACTTCGGAGATTCCAGATTGCGCTAACTGTGATTTCGCCTCACGCAGCAATACCTTGATGTCCATAGGGATTTACTTCGTATTAGATAAACGGGCGGCCTTATCGGCATCAATAAGAGCTTGAATCATGTCATCAAGATCTCCGTTTAGTACGGCATCTAAATTATTTGATTTGTAATTTACGCGGTGATCGCTAATGCGATTCTCTGGATAGTTATATGTTCGAATTCGCTCAGATCTATCTACGGTTCGTACCTGGCTTTTGCGCTCGGCCGATGCTGCCGCCTCTTGTGCCTCTTGTGCAGCGGCTAACATGCGCGCACGTAAAATACGTAGTGCCGACTCTTTGTTTTGTAACTGGCTCTTTTCATTCTGACAGGACACGACAATTCCAGTTGGTACATGCGTTAAACGCACTGCCGAATCAGTCGTATTAACTGATTGCCCGCCGGGACCTGATGAGCGAAATACATCGACTCGTACATCATTCATATTGAGCTCAACATCAATCTCTTCAGCCTCGGGCAAAATCAATACCCCTGCTGCAGATGTGTGGATGCGGCCTTGACTCTCAGTTTCTGGGACACGTTGCACGCGGTGAACTCCACCCTCAAACTTAAGACGGGCATATGGTGATTCACCGGGGGCTGCAACGCCCTTTGACTTAACACCTACGGAAATATCTTTATATCCACCCATTTCACTTTCGGTGGCATCGATAATTTCAACTTTCCAGTTATGACGTTCGGCATATCGCATATACATGCGCAGTAAATCTCCTGCAAAGATTGCCGATTCATCTCCTCCGGCACCGGCTTTGACCTCTAAAATAACATCACGATCATCGTTGGGATCACGTGGAAGCAGCAACTCTTCTAACTTCGCCGCTGTCGTAGCCGCAGTTGCCTCTAGTTCAGGAATCTCTGATGCGAAATCTGGATCTACCAAAGCTAACTCTTTAGCTGCCGACAAATCATCCTCTGCCGACTTCCATGCTTTAAATCCAGCAACGACTGGACCGAGTTGTGCGTATCGGCGCCCTAGCTTTCGAGCATTTGCTTGATCATCGTGAATTGTGGGATCGGCCATCTGAGCTTCGAGTTCGGCGTATTCGCGAACCATTTCATGTGCTGATGCAAAGCGATCGTTGCTCATTAGGGCTTCTCCTTTCCTTCAATCGTTAGGCGGACATGATGAGAGAAATAAAAAAACCGCGACCGCAACCCGACAAGGGCTGCGATGCGGTCTCTTTAAAAAGCTACTTTGCGTCGGTCGTCTTTTTTCCGAAACGCTCTTCGAACTTAGCTACGCGGCCACCAGTATCTAGGATGCGCTGCTTGCCAGTGTAGAACGGGTGGCATACAGAACAGACTTCAACGTAGATAGAACCGCTTGCAACTGTTGAGCGAGTAACAAACTTCTCACCGCAACCACAGGTTACTTGGGTCTCTTTGTACTCTGGGTGGATCTCTGGCTTCATAGTTCTTCCCTTTTTCTTAGTTTGGATCTCGGCTAGCGAGTGAACCAAACGGATCGGTTAACGTGGATAAGAGTAGGCCAAAGCCCAACTTTTATGAAATTTACGCCTAATTACTTGCTGTCATCAGGGCCAGAAGTTGTCTTCTGAATCTGCATCAAGAACTCAACGTTGGACTTAGTGCCCTTCATCTTCTCAAGGAGAAGTTCGAGCGCTGCTTGTGGCTCGAGTGCGTGTAATACACGGCGAAGCTTCCAGACAATGTTGAGCTCTTCAGAGCCCATAAGGATTTCTTCCTTACGAGTACCTGATGCAACAACGTTGACAGCTGGGAAGATGCGCTTATCTGCAAGGCGACGATCGAGAATTAACTCCATGTTTCCAGTGCCCTTGAACTCTTCGAAGATAACTTCATCCATGCGCGAACCGGTATCAACGAGCGCGGTTGCAAGAATTGTTAACGATCCGCCATCTTCAATATTACGAGCGGCACCGAAGAACTTCTTTGGAGGATAGAGCGCAGCTGAGTCAACACCACCAGAAAGGATTCGACCTGATGCTGGAGCTGAGATGTTGTAGGCGCGACCCAAACGAGTAATTGAGTCGAGCAAGACAACTACATCATGACCGAGCTCGACAAGACGCTTTGCGCGCTCGATTGCAAGCTCTGCAATCGTTGTGTGATCATCTGCTGGGCGATCAAAAGTCGATGCGATAACTTCACCCTTTACAGAGCGCTGCATATCGGTAACTTCTTCTGGGCGCTCATCAACTAAAACAACCATCAAATGACACTCTGGGTTATTAGTTGTGATGGCGTTAGCGATTGCTTGGAGAACCATTGTCTTACCGGCCTTAGGGGGTGAAACAATGAGTCCTCGCTGGCCCTTTCCAATAGGTGCAATTAAATCGATTACGCGCGTAGTTAAAATATTTGGCTCAGTCTCAAGGCGCAAACGCTCCTGAGGATAAAGTGGAGTTAGCTTGCCGAACTCAACACGGTTACGTGCCTCTTCTGGGCTCATTCCATTAACGGTTTCAAGGGTTATAAGAGCGTTGAACTTCTCTTTGCGCTCACCTTCGCGTGCCTGTCGAACCTGGCCAGTAACAACATCGCCTTTGCGAAGTCCGTTACGGCGAACCTGCTGCAGTGTTACGTAGACATCGTTTGGTCCTGGCAAGTATCCAGAGGTGCGGATGAAGCCGTAGCTATCGAGAATATCTAAGAGACCACTTACCGGTACTAGGACATCGTCGTCGCTAAGGACTGGTTCGCGCTCTTCACGTGGTGCACGATCGCGGCTGTTGCGATCACGATTGCGATCACGTCCACGAGTTCGGTCGTTGCGATCGTTGCGGTTGCCGCGATCATTATTACTAGATGGTGCATCATCTTCTGATCCATCATCTGAATCTTGAGTATTAGTAGCTGCCGGCTTGCTCTCTTTCTTACGGCTATTGCGGGCTTCACGGCGCGCTTCGCGTTCAGCCTTAGCCGCTTCGCGATTCTTAGCCTGTAAATCGGCGATCGCTTCGACTAACGCGTCCTTCTTCATCTTGGCTGCGCCATCGACACCTAACTGTGTTGCAACGGTCTTTAATTTTGGCAGGGTCATTGCGGCAAGCTCTGGACTTTGTGAACGTATTGGCTCTTCTGTTGTTGTCATCTGTTTCTTTTCGCTATTGGTCTACGGGCTTGTTTTCTAACCCGTGAAACCGTGGATTGTTTTCTTAATTATCTGATGTGTTTCTGACCCAATTTAAAAGGCCTAGCAGATGTGTAAATGTTAGCAGTACGTGACTAGAAGGACAAAATTTATGCTCAAACTAGGCTGGCACCAGTACGCGAGATACCAAGGGCTAGGGCGCTAAATCTGCCTCCAGCGGCTCGAGTGAGCTCCTCTACTTCGGCCGATCCCCCGGTATGGAGAACTAAAACTGTTGGACCGGCACCTGAAATAAATGCGGCCACGCCAGCTTTGCGAAGCTTCATGAGCAGTTCAAATGAGGCTGGCATCGCCTCGGCGCGATAAGACTGATGTAAGAAATCCTCTGTAGCAGTATGGAGTAAATCTGGACGGTGCTGCAAAGCGTGTACGAGCAGAGCCGTATTAGTCGAGTTCTTTACTGCATCGGAGTGCGTAATTATTTCCGGGAGCATCTTGCGCGCTTTTGAAGTTGAGACTGAAGTTGAGGGTACAAATGCAATGGCGCTAATTCGAGGATCGACTTCTAACTGGACTGCGAGCGCGGTTTTGTGTCCATGCTGCATCTCTTGCCATGCAACAGTTGCGCCGCCGTAAATCGCCGCCGCCACATTATCGGGATGTCCCTCTAAATCATTGGCTAAGTTTAAAATATCGTCATTGCTCATTCGTTCGTTGCCACCTAATACGAGAGCACGCGCCAGCGATAAGCCACCCACGATTGCGCTGGCCGATGATCCAAGACCTCGGCTATGTGGCACTACATTTAATGCGCGCAGTGCGATGCCACGTGGTTTGCCACCAAGAAATTCAAAACCCTTATACATAGATTTAATTACTAAGTTTTTTTCATTACGTGGCAGTACGTCAGCGCCTTCTCCAGTTATATCAATATCGATTATCTGCTCATCTAAAACTTGAGCGATGTATCGATCGTGCATACCTAGGGCTAAACCTAAAGAGTCAAAGCCAGGTCCAATATTGGCGCTCGTTGCAGGCACTTGAACCTGCATGGGTTGGGCTCTAAAAGTAGGTTTCATTCTATTTAAGGCCTAACGCCTTTGCGGCAGCTTTAACATTGACTGGAACGACAATAGGCTTTTTCGCAGTCTCTAGCGCATGCGAAATATCTTTCAATCCATGGCCTGTAACAGTAATGACGATCCTCTTATTCTTAGGTAATTTTCCCGCCTTCTTATATTTGATGAGTCCAGCTAATCCAGCAGCCGATGATGGCTCAACAAAGACGCCCTCTTTAGCTGCGATTAAACGGTAGGCGCTGAGGATTTCTCGATCTGTGACTGAATCAATAACACCGCCAGATGAGTCCCGTGCATCCACCGCTTGTGCCCATGAGGCTGGATTTCCAATTCGAATTGCAGTTGCAATTGTCTCTGGATTCTTAATAATCTTCCCCTTAACTATGGGGGCCGAGCCTGCGGCTTGAAAGCCGTACATCGCAGGAAGACGAGTAGACATATCGTCCTTGCGGTACTCCTTGTATCCCTTCCAATATGCAGTGATATTGCCGGCATTGCCTACGGGCAGAGCGTGAATATCGGGAGCATTTCCTAACATGTCTACTACTTCAAAGGCTGCAGTCTTTTGACCCTCAATACGAAATGGGTTGACGGAATTTACAAGTGCAACTGGATAGTTTTCAGATAGTTCGCGAGCAAGAGTGAGGCAGTCATCAAAATTCCCATTTACTTGCAAAATTGTTGAATCGTGAATTACCGCTTGAGCGAGTTTGCCCATTGCGATTTTGCCTTGTGGAATTAATACTGCCGGCGTCATTCCCGCCTTCACCGCATAGGCTGCAGCAGAGGCTGAAGTATTTCCAGTTGATGCGCAGATAACCGCCTTTGCACCAGCTTCGGCAGCTTTTGAAATCGCCATTGTCATTCCTCGATCTTTAAAAGATCCAGTTGGATTCAGACCCTCGTATTTAATCCAGACATCATTGCCTAATAGCTCAGAGAGAAAAGCTGCATGAATTAGTGGAGTTCCACCTTCGCGCAGGGAAATAATCGGGGTATTTTCGCTGACGGGTAAACGGTGGCGATACTCCTCAATGACTCCACGCCATTGATGGGCACCTCTTTGAGTAGCTTTCTTCCCAAAAATAGCCATTTAAGCTACCGCTCCTTCGACACGAATTGCCGCTTCAACCTTTGTAACTATCTCCATCGCCGCGAGCTTACCCATGCAGGCAATCAGCGAGGACTCACTTGCGCTGTGTGTAACCACAACAAGTTCGGCGTCTTTGCCTATACCGGCCTGGTGAACTGTCTGAATAGAAATGTTTTCACTAGCAAAGGTCTGAGCAATTGCGGCTAATACACCTGACTTATCTGAAACATGTAGGCGAACAAAGAATTGAGATCGAACCTCACTCATCGGTGCAATATCGAGATCGGCATAATCGGATTCGCCATATCCAACAGTTGAATATGCACGGTGACGTGTCACCGCAACTAAGTCACCCAAAATCGCTGATGCAGTTGGCGCTCCGCCTGCACCGCGCCCATAAAACATAAGCTCGCCCGCTGATTCAGATTCAACGTAAATGGCA
This sequence comes from Candidatus Planktophila sp., assembly GCA_044370765.1. GTDB lineage: Bacteria > Actinomycetota > Actinomycetes > Nanopelagicales > Nanopelagicaceae > Planktophila. Next base: position 12,381 of record JBILUX010000018.1, read on the forward strand.
TTGAAGGCATCACGTACCGATGCCAGTGGGTGCGAGCTAGGAAGCATCATCGGATGCACCCGAACTGATATCTCATCCTTTTCAGTGATCTCGGCAATTGCCAAAAGTTTAATCACAGCATTCATCTTCTTTGCCGCAGTAACATCTTCTAAAGAGATCTTTGTAATTCCCTCACAGTAAACCTCATCGATTGTGACGGTACTGTGAAATGCCAAGCTAGCTAATAAAGCGGCTTTAGCCGCAGCATCATGGCCATCTACATCGGCAGCTGGATCAGCCTCTGCATAGCCCAACGCCTGCGCCTCTTTAAGCACATCGGCAAACTCGCGGCCCTCTTCATGCATCTTCGTCAAAATGAAATTAGTTGTGCCATTTACAATTCCCATAACCCGAGTAATTTGATCACCGGCTAATGACTCGCGCATCGAGCGAATAATTGGAATCGCACCTGCAACGGCCGCTTCGTAATACAAATCAACCTTGGCCGCATCTGCTGCATTAAAGAGCTCATGCCCATGTGTTGCAAGAAGGGCTTTGTTGGCAGTAATTACCGATTTCTTATTCTTTATCGCCTCTAAAATTAAAGTTCTTGCCGGTTCGATTCCACCCAAAACTTCAATCACAATATTAATCTCGGGATCAGTCACGATGGAGTGCAAATCTGTCGTAATCATTGATGCAGATATACCTTCGCGAGGTGAATCGCTGCGCACTCCAACTTTTTTCAATACAAGCAGGGCTCCTGAGCGATCGGAGAGCTCCTGTCGATCGGATTGAAGCAGGCGAGCGACCTGGCTGCCGACTACGCCGGCTCCGAGCATGCCAATTGAGATTGTTTTCAGGCCTTCATCCATGCGGTTATTCTTTCACAGATGCGTGTATCGGCGTTAACAATCCAATCCCAGCAGATCTGCCTCGGTCTCACGGCGCACAATGACGCGGGCTTTTCCATTATTAACTGCGATAACTGGCGGACGTGGAACATGGTTGTAGTTGCTAGCCATACTGCGACCATATGCTCCAGTTGCAGGAGTCGCTAATAAATCACCAGGTGCGATATCGCTTGCCAAGGCGATATCACGAATAAGAATGTCACCGGTTTCGCAGTGCTTTCCAACTAGGCGGGTAGACAGAAGCGGTGCACTGCTCGTGCGATTTGCTAGTACTGCTGTGTACTCAGCTGCATAAAGGGCTGGGCGAATATTTTCGCTCATTCCGCCATCAATAGATATGTAGCGACGGTTATCACCATTCTCTAGGGTCACATCTTTTACAGTGCCGACCTCATACAAAGTAAACATAGTTGGTCCAACAATTGCTCTGCCTGGCTCAATTGATATTCGAGGGATCTGTAAATTGTTGTTCTCACAATTTGTACGCACGGCCGTTGATAGCGCTTGCATAACAACAGTTGGCGCTAACTCTTCATCACCTGGTAGATAGTGAATTCCATATCCCCCACCTAAATCAAGTTCGGGAAGCTCTGCCCCGAATGCATCGCGATACGTGGCAAGTAAAGCTATGAGTCGCTCGGCACTAATTTCAAATGAATCGGTATCTAAAATCTGCGAACCAATGTGTGCATGCAAACCGCGCAGTTCGATCGATGGATGCTTGCGAACTTCTTCTATCGCCTTCCATGCAGCACCGCTAGCAATTGAAAACCCAAATTTAACATCCTCGTGTGCCGTTGCAATTGATTCATGAGTATGGGCTTCGATACCTGGAGTTAGGCGCAGTAAAACTCTTTGAACTTTTCCGGAGTTCTTGGCCGCTGTTGCGACTCGCTCAATTTCAAAAAGTGAATCAATTACAATCGTACCGACGCCAACCGAGACAGCCTTTTCAATCTCTGCTACAGATTTATTATTGCCATGAACCTGAATCTTTAATGGATCAATGCCACCTGCAAGTGCAACTGCAAGTTCACCTCCGGTGCAAACATCGATTCCGATACCGATATCTTTAATCCATCGCGCAACTTCGGTGCAGATAAAGGCCTTTGCAGCGTAGTAAACAGTGCCAGCATCCTCACCAAATCCGGCATTAAGTGCGCTATTCCAGCTGTTTGCACGCGCTCGAAAATCTGCCTCATCCATAATAAAGGCTGGAGTTGCAAACTCTTTGGCGAGGGCTGCTGCAGTGATTCCTGAAATTGAAAGTTCACTGCCTGTTGCAACGTTAGCTGACCACATACTTACATCCTCTCCGGTGCACTAACGCCTAATAAATCCAAGCCGTTGGCTATCACTACTTTTGTAGAGGTACACAGTAATAGTCGCGCCGTATGCAATGGAGTTGGATTTTCCTCACCCATTGGTAGTACGCGGCAATCGGCGTAGAAGCCGTGATAAGTACCAGCTAAATCCTCTAGGTAACGCGCGATTCGGTGTGGCTGTCGTAGTTCGGCGGCGGTGGCAACGATTCGGGGGAACTCTGCAAGCTTGCCCAGTAGTTCATTCTCTCGATCATGGGTTAATTGCGATGTATCTAAATTATTGAGATCTAGTGAAATATTTAGATCAGCGGCATTTCGCAATACTGCAGCGATTCGCGCATGTGCATACTGAACGTAATAGACAGGATTTTCATTTGTATTGCGCTTTAGGACATCGACATCCATGACCATCGGCGTATCTACCGGATATCTAATTAATGTATAGCGTGCGGCATCGACCCCAACTTTTTCGACTAACTCTTCTAGCGTGATAATCGTTCCGGCGCGTTTTGAGAGTTTTACCTCTTGTCCGCCCTCCATAATCTTTACTAACTGGCCTATCAATACATGAATGTTGTATTCGGGATCATCACCGGCACATGCGGCAATAGCTTTTAATCGACCAATATAGCCGTGGTGATCTG
>JBILUX010000019.1:0-15110 GCA_044370765.1 Candidatus Planktophila sp.
GGAACAGATAATGTTGATGATATTCCCTTTGCAAAGGACGATGCATTTGTTACAACCTTGATCGACGCTAACGAGTACGTTGATGCCAAGATGGCAGCGATGAAAGCTCATGAAACTCAAATCGCACTGGATGGTCCATTTTTCGCACTATCGAATAACTTGGGTCTTCAAATATGGGGCCATGAGTACTACACGCTCGTACGGGGAGAAAAATCACCACCCTTTGATGAGCAAGCTAGAGAGAGTGATTTAACCTCGGGGATCTCACTCTAATGCGCTTTATCTACAGCGTAATTTTCGGCGCAGCATTAGGTACGGGCTCAGTTTTTTTACACGCATCGTTGCCACCGTTTGGACTTCTTCTCTCTCTTGCAGCAACGTGTGCGGGAATTTGGAGTATTGGTCGGTTGTGGGGAGGCCGCAATCTTCGAGTTGTTGCATCTCTGGCGTGGACCGCTGTTGTACTTCGTGCCGGTTTTCCAGGTGCAAGCGATGAATACTTAATCGGGGGCAGCTCGATAGGAGTCTCCCTCATTAATGGGGGATTTCTAATTCTAATTCTTGCCGTGCTACTTCCGGCTTAGCGCCAACTCCACTCTTGCCCTGTCGCACTATCATTAATCTCTAGTCCAGTTGCCTCTAACTCACTTCTTAATTTATCGCTCTCGCTCCATCTTTTTTCCGCACGGGCAGCGAGTCGGGCAGCCAGGAGATCTTGCTGTTCCTTAGAAATCTCTTCTTGCGAATTGACTCGAGTTAAGTCAAGAGCCAGAACACGATCGGCGTAGATAAATATTGCACGTTTATCAGCATCTGCTATCTCATTACTCTTTTCAACTTCCCGAAGTCTTTGCAGTGCACGTGGAGTATCCAAGTCATTCTCTATAGAGCTCAGAAATTCACGATCTATCAGATACTCAGAAGAATCTCCCCACTGCGCAGTTTTCTTACGCCATTTGTTCAATTGCGCATCGGCAATCTCAAGTGAATCCCACGTTAAATCCATCTGTGAACGGAATCGATTTTCAAGAAAACATAGACGCGCAGAGAGTGGATCTAAGCCCCGGGTGATGAGATCTGAAAGCAAAACTACATTCTCGGCACTCTTCGACATCTTGCGACCTTCAAATAAAAGATGCTCTCCGTGAACCCATAAATCAACGGTCTCAGTACCAATTACAGCGTTCGACTGAGCCCTCTCATTTTCGTGGTGGGGAAAACGAAGATCTATGCCACCCACGTGCACGTCGACGTGCTTATTCAAAAACTCCATCGACATTGCCGAGCATTCGATGTGCCATCCAGGAAAACCTTCGCCCCACGGCGAATCCCAGATCATCTCTCTGCGCTCTCCCGCGGTTTTCCAAAGCGCCCAATCTGCATGAAAACGTTTGCCACTCTCGTCGCTGTATTCATATCGGTGGCCTGGTTTTAATGATTCCAATCGGTTGCCACTGATATGACCATAATCTTGATAAGCCTGAGAATCGAAATACACAGAGTGATCCTCGCCTATGTAAGCATAACCATCGGCTAAAAGCGTGGAAATCATGTCGATCATCAACTGAATTGATTCACTTGCACGAGGATATTTTCTTGCAACTTTGAGGTTAAGGCGTGATAGATCTTTATGGAAATTCTCTTCATATTTTCGAGAGATCTCAAAGGGATCCCTTTGTTCAGCAGCGGCTTGAGACAGGATTTTGTCTCGATCGACTACATCTTCAGACATATGACCAACATCGGTAATATTTTGTATTAACTCAACCTCGCCTCCAGTAATCTCAATAGTTCGACGGATGAGATCTGAAAGTACAAAGGTTCGAAGGTTGCCTACATGTGCATCGCGATAAACAGTTGGCCCGCAGCAGTACATGCTCGTTCGCCCGTTGAGGGAAGAGACTGGCTTTACAGTTCGAGTCAGCGTGTCATAGATGGAGAGTGTCATGTCTTGGCAATGACTTCTCGCCATATAAAAATATCATCATGAGCGAACTCAATAAGCCTGCCATGTCTATTACGTAGAGAGTGCGTACTCTCTAATATGCCGACTATGTCACGGAAGCCGCCATCTGGATCATGCAGGCGTATCGTAAGGCGTTTGCCGATTAGGGCCTCAAATCGCCCTTGGAGCTCACTTGCCATGGCACAACGATAAACCTTTACTTCAATATCGCGCGCGGGAAGGCCTATGCGATTAGAATCATCCCAGTCCGATTTATTAGTACCTGGAGGAAAACGTGACCTACATAATCGCAGAGCCATGCGTCGATGTGAAAGATAAATCCTGCATCGAAGAGTGTCCGGTGGACTGTATTTACGAGGGCTCACGAATGCTCTATATCCAACCCGACGAATGCGTCGACTGCGGTGCCTGTGAACCTGTCTGTCCCGTTGAAGCGATTTATTATGAAGATGATGTACCACCACAGTGGAAGGACTCACTCAAGATTAATACTGAGTTCTTTGTCGAGATAGGTTCTCCAGGCGGCGCAGCCAAGATGGGTCCAACTAACACAGATCACGCACAAATCGCCGCACTTCCCCCAAAGAGCGAGTAACTCTCTTTGCGCGAACAGCTCCCAGATTTTCCATGGGATGCATTAGCACCTTTTGGAGATATTGCGCGCAGCCATGTTGATGGAATCATCGATCTCTCAGTAGGCACTCCAGTTGACCCAACTCCCGAGTTCATTCAAAAGAGCTTCCGGGAGGCATCTAACTCCCCGAGTTATCCCGTAACTGCCGGAACTCCAGAGCTTCGTGCGGCGATAAGAAAATGGGCAATTGATCGATTGGGAGCATCAGGTGAATTTGATGTACTTCCATTAATTGGTTCGAAAGAGTTAGTTGCATGGCTTCCAACTATTCTCGAATCAAAAGAGGTATTGATTCCTCAGATTGCATATCCGACTTATCACGTAGGTGCATTGATTGCGCAGGCTCAGTCGATTCCAGTTGATATTGATGCGGGAGTATGGCCTTCGGCCGATTTAGCATGGATGAACTCGCCATCTAATCCAACAGGCAGAGTTCACAGCGTTGATGAAATTCAAGCCGCGATTAACTGGTCAAGGCGCAACAGTGCAACTCTGGTTTCAGATGAGTGTTATCTTGAGTTTGATGACACTGCTACTTCTTTCTCAGTGCTATCGCAGACTGGTGGAAACAATACAAATATTCTGGCGCTACATTCACTCTCCAAGCGCTCGTCCATGGCTGGGTACCGTGCCGCTTTTATGGTGGGTGATCCCGCCCTTATCGCCCGAATCCGCGAGCTTCGCAAGCACGCCGGAATGATGGTGCCATTGCCTGTACAAAAAGCAATGACCGTTGCACTCGCAGATGAGATACATGTATCTGAGCAACGTGCTCGATATAACGCAAGGCGCAATGCATTACGTCCTGCCCTAGAGGCCGTTGGTTTTCGCATTGAGTTTAGTAACTCTGGTTTATACCTCTGGTGCACGCGCAATGAGGATGCTTGGACAAGTGTTGAATGGTTAGCTCATCGCGGAATATTAGTCACTCCTGGCAGTTTTTATGGTGCTGCAGGTGCACAATTTATTCGTTGTGCGATGACGGTTACAGATGCGAAAATTTTCGATGCAGTTTCGCGCTTGAAGGCTTAGAGCGATGACCGTTGGAATTCTCTTGGTTGGAGGCTTTGGTACCCGTCTCATGCCGCTAACTAAGCAGACTCCTAAGCCAATGCTCACGGTCGCTGGTTTACCCGTGACTGAACATCAATTGGCCATGGCCCGTAACGCCGGAATAACCACGGTCGTGCTTGCAACTTCCTATTTATCTGAACTTTTCATTCCATATTTTGGTGATGGCGCTAAGTGGGGAATGAAGTTGTTATATGCCGTTGAAAAGCAACCGCTCGGCACGGGCGGGGCTATTGCTAATGCTGCAAAACTGCTAGATAGCAATGAATCGGTAGTAGTTTTTAACGGTGATGTTTTAAGTTCACACAATTTGCATGAACAGATTCGCGAACATGAAGCAAACTCTGCCGATGTTACTTTGCATTTAACCGCCGTTGAAGATGCTCGTGCCTATGGTTGTGTTCCAACGGACTCCGATGGACGGGTAACTGCATTCTTGGAAAAGATGGATAAGCCGATTACTAATACTATTAATGCCGGCTGCTATGTTTTCAATCCGAAAGTTATTCAATCAATTCCACTGGATACTGTGATCAGTGTTGAGCGCGAAATTTTCCCTAGTCTTATCGCTGCCCATGGCAAAGTATTTGGTTTTATAGATGACTCATACTGGTTAGACATAGGAACCCCTAAAGCCTTATTAAAAGGCTCGCGCGATTTAGTCAGTGGGTTAGCCGATGCCAGCGCATTGAAATTTGCAGATGTTTCTATCCATACTGAACAGGCATTAATAATGAACACGGCTAATGTCGATAACAGCGCCATTATTGACAAGGGATCATGCATTGGGGCCGGGGCGATAATCGGAGCTGGAGCCCATGTCTCTGCATCAATCATCGACAGCGGTGCCATAGTCGGTCGTGGCGCAGTGATTAATGATTCATTCGTTACATCAGGGGCAACGGTGAGTGAAAATTCACATATAAATGCCGCATTCGTCACAAAGGATGAGATTCTCGCTATTCCTGCCTAGTTTTTCTCAAAATAACGTGGTGTAGGCGCTCATTTCACTTGACATATTCGACTTACACGCGTGTAATTCACTCTTAAGTATGTCTTTTCCAAGAGGGATCAGACACAAAGCTATTAAGGAGAATCGGTATGCCGATCCGACCTGAAGCCACCAGCTCCCAAGCCCCCACAACTGGTCCAAAAATAACCCTAGCCAGCGGAGAGAACATCGAACTCTCTTGGCAGGAGCGCTCACTCTGTGCTCAAACCGATCCAGAGGCTTTCTTTCCTGAAAAGGGTGGCTCAACGCGCGAAGCAAAGCGCGTATGCCTTTCATGTGATGTTCGCTCTGAGTGCTTGGAGTACGCGTTAGCACACGATGAACGTTTTGGAATTTGGGGCGGACTATCCGAGCGCGAACGTCGTCGCTTAAAGCGCCGCACTGCGTAAGTTCGCAGCCTTTCAAAGGTTAGAACCATGGCTGCACAAGCCTCACTAGATCGTCATCGCGTAAGCGCGATTATCGTTACACACGACGGACAAACATGGCTACCTGAAACCGTTGCAGCTCTTAACTCTCAAACTCGAGCTCTCGATATTATTATTTCGGTAGATACAGATTCCCAGGACAAATCTCTACAGTTATTAAAGTCGGCGCGCATTCCAGTTATTAACGCCGAACGTACGTGCGGTTTTGGTGAGGCTATTTCATTGGGAGTCGATTCGTTAAAACCTCGCCATGGTGATCTGGTTGAGTGGATTTGGTTGATTCACGATGACTGCGCACCGGCACCCACTGCACTCGAATTTTTATTGGATGCAGTTGAGGAACGCCCGCAAGTTGCAATGGTTGGCCCAAAATTATTAGGTTGGCATGATCGCACTCACTTACTTGAAGTGGGTATAAGTATCGCTGGTAACGGTGCAAGGTGGACAGGACTAGAGCCACTTGAATATGACCAAGGCCAGCATGATGGAATTCATGATGTCCTTTCGGTTAGCACGGCAGGCGCTCTGATTCGCAGAGATATTTTCGAAGAGATCGGCGGCTTTGATAAAAACTTAGCCCTCTTTCGAGATGATGTGGATTTCGGTTGGCGGACACGAGTTGCTGGGCACACCGTAATTGCAGCGACGAAGGCAGTTGTTTTCCATGCTCAGGCTTCGGCAACTGAGCGACGCACCATCGATGTTGAGGGTGCTCTCTTGCACCGTCCACTCCTTCTCGATCGTCGTAATGCTGCCTATGTACTTCTAGCTAACTCATCATGGTGGATGATTCCATGGCTGGCATTTCAACTACTGAGCTCGGCTATGGCGCGTGCTATCGGCTATTTATTAGTAAAACTGCCCGGGTATGCAAGTGATGAACTGCTGGCTGTAGCGACTCTTCTCATCAAGCCGGGTCTTATTTTTAAAGCACGCAGAGATCGAAAAGCTCATAGATTTGTTTCATCTCGAGTTGTCGCATCGTATATTCCTCCGCGATGGTCGCAGTTACGGATTTCAACTTCACGTCTTCTTGAAGGAATTCGCTCCAAACTGCTTCCGGATATTGGTGGACCATCCCAATCGGTTCTGGACTCCGTCGAAGATGAAGATTTGCTTGTGCCGACAAAAGGCTCACGTTGGTTCAATGTATTTCGCAAGCCAGAAGTGTCAGGCTTTTTGTTCTTAGCCATCATTTCTTTGGTCGCATCACGTATGCGCCTCGGTTCATTAATTGGTGGCGCTTTACCTGCTTCTCCAAGTGGTGCTCGTGATTTATGGCGTAGCTATTTTGAATCCTGGCATCAAGTTGGAATGGGTAGCTCGCAAGCCTCACCTCCCTGGATTGCAGTACTGGCAATTTTGGCCACTATTCTCTTTGGAAAAGCGCCACTTCTCCTCACTCTTTTCTTTCTACTAGCGCCCCTTGCGATGATGTGGTCGATACTCAGGCTCTTTAGAAAGCTGACTCAAAATTCCTGGATTAGTTTATCGGCAAGCTTTATCTATGCGATTTCACCCGTAGCAATTGCAGCAATCAACTCTGGGCGTCTAGCAACCGTTGTTGTGCTCATAGTTGCACCTCAGATTCCAATGCTTCTGATTAATTGGAAAGAGATTGAACTTCATACCTGGCGCCGAATATTTGCTCTTACTTTAATTTTTGGGCTTCTGTATGCATTTACCCTAGTAACTTTCGTAATTCTGACAGGCCTTGTTATTTTTGCCGTGTTTGGCGACTATCGAGGCTTTGTTGTAAGCGGTGATCGGCCCCTGTTTTTAGCCCGCATTAATAGGCGCTTAGTGCTCCTTTTGACACCCTTTTTCCTCACCGCCCCTTACTCCTTCGAGGCGTTGATTTCGCCATCTAAGTTTTTAAGTGAGCCAGGAATATCGCTGCCAGGGGGAGGAGCAGACCTAGTACTCCTAGGTAATCCTGGTGGCGTTGGCTCATTACCTTGGTGGCTCATTAGTCCGATGTTGCTCGTTTTAATAGTTGCATTGTTTTCCTCAAGTGTGGCCAAGGGTTTTGCCATATACGGAGCTGGATTCTTATCTGCAGCAGTTCTCTTCTCGTCTCTATCTATCTCGACACATGGCAACTCAGCTCGCGAGAGGGTGTGGGTTGGTACTTTTCTAGTAGGAGCAACTATTGCTTCGAGTGCCGCAGGTGTCGTAATTCTTGATCGAATTCGCGCAGTCTTAGTTTCAAGTAATTTTCATTATCGACACATTTTGGCAGCTTTACTGTTGTTCGTTACGGCACTGTATTCAATAATGACAATAGGTTGGTCGATTTCTGCTGGAGCGACATCGCCCGTGCAAAGCAGTAGGTCCACGGTAATGCCGGCATTTTTAAGTGCCGAGAAAGATACTAAGACGCTCGTACTACGTGAAGTTGGAAGTATTGGCAGTAAGAGCATTCAGTATTACATTTCGCGGGGTAGGGACATCTCACTCGGGGAGCCAGATGTTGCGCCACGCCAAACCCAGCGCTTAGCAGTTGCAGCGCAAGAGCTCATCGATGGCTCTGGAATCTCGAGCAGTAAAACCTTTGCAGATTTTGGAATTAAGTATGTATTTGTAAAATCACCTTTCGATAGAACTGTTATTCGCACTATCGATGGACTTGGAGGCTTCACGCGCGCTTCGGCCACAACAAATGGTGTTGTTTGGCGTGTTCAAGGTGTCACCGGGAGATTGATTCTTGTTGGAGCCGATGGCGAGCGAACACTTCTTGAGACTGGAGAAGTTGGCGCGCGAACCACAGTCGCACAACCGGGAAGAGTGTTACTAACTGAGAGCTACGATCGCTCATGGCAGATATTTGAAAATGGCTACCGGCTTGAGCGCGTTGAAAGCGAGGAGGGCTTACCGCTATTCATTGCAACTGAATCTGGAGAGATCTCGCTCCTGCACGATGGCACAACTCGCCGCGCATGGCTCTCATTCGAGCTAATTTGCTGGATCTTTGTAATCGTCTTAGCTGCGCCATCGGGACGCAGAAAACGTGAAATCTCCGAGAAGGAGCTTGCATGAAGCGATCAATCTATGCCCTCCTCGCACTCGCGCTCTCATTTACGCTGGCAACTCTGTTGACCGTAACGACGAAGAGTTCAGTTTTTTCAGAGAGCTATCCAGCCGTTGTTTGTCCGCCAACTTTAAGTGGTCTCTCCTCTCAAATATCACTCTCATCGCGCAAAACAGCCTTTCAACGCCTTAGTAATCGATCCACGAAAACAATTCCTTTTAATGTCCTTAGATATCGTGTATCGAAAGATTCACTCGTCATTTCAGCAACTGGTGTAACGCCGGTGGTTTGGCAGAGTCGTTTAGGCAGTTGGGCTGGTGGGGCTATTTGTTCTGGACCCACATCATCACAGTGGTTTGTTGGCGGAAGTTCAGATGTTACAAGCCGTGGACGGCTGATAGTCATTAACAGCGGATTGAGTGAGGCTATCGTCGATGTGCAGGCTTACTCTGAAAACGGAAAACAACCTCTCATCTCTTTGAACCTAAAGCCCAAGAGTTATACCGTTGTTAATCTTGATTCTTTAGCTACTGGAGATAAATCCTTAACGGTTCATGTTCTCCCGCGCTCCGGGCGAATTAACGCCTTTATGATTGATGAACTGGGAGCAGGCCTAAAGAGTTTAGGTGGAGATTTAGTTAATCCAATTATTTCGCCATCAACGACGTTAGTGATTCCAGCTATTCCAAATCAGATCCCTAAAAAAGGTCAAAAAGCTACTGGCTCTCACACTCTTCGAGTTCTGACCCCGTCGGATATAGACGCGTATATCAGCGTCGAACTCTTGTCTGCAGACGGTAGATTCATTCCCGTTGGATTTAACTCACGAAGAATTTCTGCTGGAGTTGTTACCGAGCTGACACTTTCACCAAAGATTTCAGCCAGTGCCTTTGCTGTTCGCATTAAATCCGATGAGCCGATAGTCGCTGCAATTTCATCGAAGGTCACAGTTAAGGGACGTAAAGACTTTGTCTGGAGCACCCCAACGCCAGCTCTTGTTCCGATGGCAATGGCAGTTACTGGCCTGACGCCTGTTATCGCCTTTGCCTCAGATTCAATCGCGGTTAAGGTTGAGGTTACCTACCTCAATGGAAAGAAAACTTTGGCTACCATCAAAGGCAGTGATATCGCTACATGGAGAGTTCCAAATTCCGCCCGCTCTATTACAATCATTCAGGCTAGTTCACAGACCTATGCTGGTGCGCTGGTTACATCGGCCAATGGTTATGGATATCTACCGATTTCACCGGGAAGCCTTTTGACGCGGGTCGAAATTCCGAGATCAAACATTCGAGTTTTAATTCCTTGATAATCCCATGGAAAGTAGTGACTGCCCACTAATCTTGCAGGTATGAGTTCGCAGGCAAAGTTAGGGCGCGGTTGTTCTCGCGTAGGTTGTCGCTCCATAGCGACGATGACCTTGACCTATATCTACGCTGAATCGATGGCCGTTGTTGGGCCACTAGCAACTTTTAGCGAGCCACATGCCTACGACTTATGCCTCATGCATGGCGAACGATTAAAAGTCCCGCATGGGTGGAGCGTTATGAAGCAAGAGCTATCGGGAGAGGAACAAGGACCATCTGACGATGACCTTATGGCAATTGCCGATGCCGTACGTGAAGTTGCAAAGATGCCTAGTTCGGGCGAAAGGGAAGAGAATCCAGACAGTGATAACTCCCAAACGCAGATCGGCCGTAGAGGTCATCTTCGCGCAGTTCCATCATAAGAAATACCCATGAATCTCGTTCCTAATATTTTTAAGGCCTACGATATTCGTGGGCTTGTTGATTCTGAGATAACTCCAGATTTTTGCTTTGCAACAGGCCTAGCCTTTGCTCGATTCTTACAGCAAGAACGAGAGCCTGCGACCGTAGTTGTTGCTCAAGATATGCGTCCTTCATCACCGGCATTAGCTGATGCATTTTCTTCAGGTGTTACATCTACAGGTCTCGATGTGATTCGTATTGGTCTTGCTTCAACGGATATGTTGTATTTCGCATCTGGCAAACTCGGATTACCAGGTGCAATGTTTACCGCAAGCCATAACCCGGCCGCTTATAACGGCATAAAGCTTTGTTTTAGTAGTGCGCGCCCAATAGGAAAAGAGTCAGGCCTTCAAGTTATTGAAAATTATGTTCGTCAAGGTTCGCCCCTTGAGATTCGATCTGTGGGTGTTGAAACTAAACGCGACATGCTTGAAGAGTATGTCGATCACCTTCTCAGCCTCGTTAATTTGGATTCAATTCGCCCCTTAACAATCGTGATCGATGCCGGAAATGGGATGGCTGGGCATACTGCACCTGCAATTTTTGCTCGACTCAACTGCACAGTAATTCCACTTTATTTTGAACTCGACGGCAACTTTCCCAATCACGAAGCTAATCCCATTGATCCAGATAATCTTCGTGACCTACAAAAAGCCGTTAAAAAACATAAGGCAGATTTAGGACTGGCCTTTGATGGCGATGCCGACAGGTGCTTTCTTGTTGATGAAAATGGTATTGCGATAAATCCATCTGATCTAACATCTCTGATAGCTCACCGTGAGTTGCTGAAGCATCCAGGGGCTACGATTATTTATAACCTAATCTCATCCAGGGCTGTTTTAGAGGTAATACAAGAAAATGGCGGAACGGGATTACGTAGCCGCGTCGGTCACTCTTACATTAAAGCGATGATGGCCGAAAGCGGAGCCAACTTCGGGGGTGAGCACTCTGGCCATTTCTACTTTAAAGAGTTCTGGCGCGCCGATTCAGGCGCTCTAGCCGCCATGCATGCAATTGCCGCTCTCGGTGAATCGAAGAAGACAATGTCAAAGATTATGGCGCCCTATCAGCGTTATCTTTCAAGCGGTGAGATTAACTCCACCGTTCCAGATGCAGCGGCAGCAATGTCTCTTGTTGAAAATACCTTCAGCTCTCGCCCTGGAATTGAGATTGACCATCTCGATGGCCTGAGCGTGAATGCGCCCACATGGTGGTTCAACCTTCGCGCCTCAAATACTGAGCCTGTTTTGCGCCTAAACGTTGAGGCCAAGACGGCCGCTGCGATGATTAAGTTACGTGATGAAGTTCTCGCACTCATACGCGGCTAGTGCGCGCCCTCATTACTCGCTTTTAAGCTCTGGGCGGTAACCTAAGCCCCTACAGACTCGTCCATAAAGGAGCTTTTCGTGAATTCACCAGTTACTGCAACCCTTCCACGCCATGACATCGCCGATGCCTCTCTTGCATCCCAAGGTCGAAAGCGCATCGAGTGGGCAGAGCGCAATATGCCAGTCCTTGCTCAGATTCGTGAGCGCTTTGAAAAGTCACAGCCATTTGCCGGCGTTCGAATCGCTGCATGCATGCACGTCACAACTGAGACTGCAAACCTTATGCGAGTTCTAAAAGCTGGAGGAGCCGACATCGCCCTCTGTGCCTCAAATCCATTATCAACTCAGGACGACACTGCAGCGGCCCTAGTTCACGAATATGGAATCTCTGTCTTTGCACGCAATGCAGTTGATCGCGACGGGTACTACACGCACATCAATGCTGCCCTGGATATTGCACCTCACCAGGTTTTCGATGATGGCTGTGACCTCGTTAATACTCTTCACACAACACGTAGAGAGTTAATTGCAAATATCGCTGGCGGTTGCGAAGAGACCACAACTGGTGTTATCCGCCTAAACCAGATGGCAAAAGATGGCGCACTTGAATTCCCAATGATTGCCGTTAATGACACAGATACAAAGCACATGTTTGATAATCGCTATGGAACAGGTCAATCAACACTCGATGCTGTTTTCCGCTCAACTAACTTCCTGCTTGCAGGACGCATTGTAGTTGTTGCCGGATTTGGTTATTGCGGTAAGGGTGTTGCAGAGCGTGCCAAGGGTATGGGTGCCGATGTTGTGGTTACCGAAATCGACCCAACTAAGGCACTTGATGCAATGATGCAGGGATTCCGCGTCATGCCAATGATTGAGGCTGCAAAGGTTGGAGATGTATTTATTACCGTTACAGGTAACCGTGACGTGCTTCGCGAAGAGCATTTTCAAGTAATGAAGGATGGGGCCATCATGGCCAACTCCGGACACTTTGATATTGAAATCGACGTCGCATGGCTAGAGCAAAACTCAAAGGCTAAGAATGCCAAGATGCGCCACCAGACAGATGAGTATGTATTGGCAGATGGACGTCGCCTACTACTACTTGCCGAGGGCCGTTTAGTGAACTTAGGCGCAGCCGAAGGTCATCCAGCATCGGTTATGGATATGTCATTCTCAGATCAAGCCTTGACGGCTGAATATCTAGTCAAGGAGGCCAAGAACTTAAAGCCTGGCGTTCATGACGTTCCAACATATATTGATAAAGAAGTTGCAAGCTTGAAGCTCATTAGCATGGGCGGGCGCATCGATGTTCTAACACCAGCCCAAGACATGTACCTGAACTCTTGGGAGCACGGTAGCTAATGACTTTGGTTATGGTCGTCGATGACGACCAAGACCTGTCAGAGATGCTCGGAATTGTATTAACCGGAGCAGGAATTGACGTTGACCTAGTAAGTCGCGGAGATGAAGCTCTCGAAGTTTTTCGAAATAATCCACCGGATTTAGTTCTGCTCGATGTTATGTTGCCGGGCCTCGACGGAGTCGAGGTCTGCAAATTAATCCGTGCTGAATCAATGGTGCCGATTATTATGCTCAGCGCCCGGGGGGACTCGCATGATGTTGTGCGAGGTCTTGAGGCCGGAGCCGATGACTACATGGTCAAACCCTTCAAGCACCCTTCAGAGCTTGTTGCACGAATTCGAACGCGCCTGCGTCGAACAAATACTGATATCTCTGGCCTGTTGACCATTGGAGATTTAGCAATTGATGTCGCCGCTCACCAGGTTCTAAGGGCCGGTAAGCAGATCGCGCTTACCCGCCTTGAGTTTGATTTATTGGTAGCCCTTGCCAAAGAGCCAGGGCGTGTTTTTTCACGTGATGCATTACTCAGTGAGGTGTGGGGATATCGCCACTCAACCGATACGAGATTAGTGAACGTTCACGTGCAGAGGTTGCGTGCCAAAATCGAGCATGATGCAGAGCGACCAGAAATCGTCGTGACCGTGCGCGGCGTTGGATATAAAGCTGGAGTGATGGGCCGTTCATAAAAAATGAACCTGATCTTCTCCAAATTTCGCAGGTCCCTGGCTTTAAAAGTAATCGTCTCAACCGTAGTCCTGTCTCTTGCCGTCATCTTTGCCGCAGGGTCGGCCCTAAATTCTCAATTGGCTACTGGTATAAAAAAAGTGAATCTTCAATCATCGATTATTGAGGCACGTTCCACCATTTTTAATGCGCAGTATCGATTTATTTTGGCGCAAGGTCAGAAAGACGCTGAAGTCAGGAAGATAATTAATGACGTTATCGCCTCGGCAACCTCGCTCTCCACGAATGAGAATGCACGAGAGGTGGTCTTCGTTAAAAGCCGGGGGAACTCTAGAAAACTAGACTATGAAATCTCATCAAATTTAGTGGATCCGACTTCAATTCCAAAGTATTTAAGTAATAAGGTACGAAAAAGTAAAGACATCGCAACCAGCTACGTAACAATCAAATATATCGGCAGTTCCAGCATCCAGGGCTTGGCCATTGGAGAGAAAGTCTTAATTCCTAACGCTGGCCAGTATGAGATGTACATGCTCTTTTCACTTGTGAATCAAAATACAACATTGACGCTTATTCAGAACTATTTGCTCCTTACGGGTCTGTTTTTAGTCCTCTTAATTGGATTAATTACCTGGTTAGTGGTTAGACAAGTAGTCCGCCCGGTCCGCCAAGCCTCACGCATCGCAACGCAATTTACTGCCGGTGATTTTTCAGAGCGAATGAATGTACGCTCTCAGGATGAGATTTCAACATTAGGTAATGCATTTAATGAGATGGCCGAGTCCATTGAAAAACAGATTGCTCGGCTTGAGAACCTTTCACGCGTTCAACAGAGATTTGTATCTGATGTTTCACATGAGCTGCGCACGCCACTGACAACTTTGCGCTTAGCCTCAGAGGTTATTAACTCCTCACGCGAAGACTTTGATCCAATTGTCGCTCGTAGTTCCGAATTAATGGTCGCCCAACTCGATCGTTTTGAACGACTCCTTGAGGATCTACTTGAAATCAGTCGTTTCGATGCAGAAGTAGCCACACTTGAGGCCACTGAGTTCGATCTTGTCGCTTTAGTGCGCCGATGCGCCGATGATCTATTCCTTGTTGCAAAGGAGCGGTCGACCCAGTTGCGCGTCTACTCAATCACGGAGTCAGTAGTTATTAAGGCCGATATTCGTCGCGTTGAGCGGATTTTGCGCAACCTATTTTCAAATGCTATCGATCATGCTGAAGAGAAACCGATTGCAATAACGATCCTTGCAAGTGAATTCGATGTAGCCGTCGGAGTTCGTGACTTTGGAGTGGGCCTTGATGGCTCAACGTTAGTACAGGTTTTTGATCGGTTTTGGCGTGGTGATCCTTCGCGCTCTCGCACACACGGAGGCACGGGACTCGGACTCTCTATCGCACTCGAAGATGCACGCTTGCATAATGGCGAACTTGAGGCCAGGTAAAGGCGCACACTTCGTTTTAACTCTTCCACGAATCTCTATGGCGGCCATTACTGCACGTTTGATAAAACTACAGCCCGATGATTACCACGAATAGTTTCCACAACAGTTTTCTTGTACTTCTAGAGGTTACTAACCTTGGGTGATGCCCGCGATTGAATCTCTCACTCAACTTCTCTTTCCCACTCGATGCATTGGCTGCAAGGAGATTGGATTTTTGATTTGCTCTACTTGCCGTCTGGAATGGCATCCGCATGTGTACTCCACACATATTTCTGCGATGCCTGTTCACTCCGGAGTAATTTATTCAAAGACGGCGAGTAAAATTCTGCTCTCGGCCAAGGAGAATGGTTTGAAAGGGGCCGACGAACTCA
>JBILUX010000113.1:0-4252 GCA_044370765.1 Candidatus Planktophila sp.
GGCGTTGCACGAATGTCTGATCCAGACATGATTGAAAAGATTAAGGCTGCCGTTTCAATTCCAGTTATGGCTAAGGCACGTATCGGACATTTTGTTGAAGCTCAGGTTTTGCAATCACTCGGTGTCGACTACATCGATGAGTCAGAGGTTTTAACACCTGCAGATTATAAAAACCACATTGATAAGTGGGGCTTCACAGTTCCATTTGTCTGCGGTGCGACAAATCTTGGAGAGGCGCTGCGCCGTATCAACGAAGGTGCTGCGATGATTCGCTCAAAGGGCGAGGCCGGAACGGGTGATGTTTCAAATGCTATGCAGCACATGCGCGAGATTAATGGTGAGATTCGCCGCTTGTCATCACTTCGAGAAGATGAGTTATATGTTGCCGCCAAAGAGTTACAAGCCCCTTACGAATTAGTTAAAGAGGTAGCTCAAGCAGGAAAGCTTCCAGTCGTTCTATTTACAGCCGGAGGAATTGCAACTCCTGCAGATGCCGCTCTCATGATGAGCATGGGCGCAGATGGAGTATTCATTGGCTCCGGAATCTTTAAGTCCGGTAACCCAGCCCAACGCGCTGCGGCATGTGTACGCGCCACAACTTTTTGGGATGATCCAAAGGTTATTGCCGATGCATCTCGTGGTCTAGGAGAAGCAATGGTTGGAATTAACGTCGCTGATCTTCCAGCACCTCACCGCCTTGCAGATCGCGGTTGGTAGTTATTGGCACCATGAAGGTCGGAGTACTTGCCTTACAAGGTGATGTCCGCGAGCATGTGCGTGCACTTATCGCTTGTGGCGTCGATCCAACAACGATTCGTCGGCCACAGGAGCTAGCTGGCATTGAGGCCCTAGTTATACCTGGAGGAGAGTCGACGACGATCGCTCAACTTGCCAAAATATTTGGCCTCTTTGAGCCCATTCGTTCACGAATTCTCGCCGGCATGCCGGTCTATGGCTCATGTGCAGGAATGATTTTGCTGGCCGATCACATTCTCGATGCTAAAGATGGTCAGGAGACTTTCGGCGGGCTCGATATTACGGTCAGACGAAATGCTTTTGGCCGCCAAGTAGATTCCTTTGAATCCGATATCGCATTCAATGATGGCGCAGGTGCACCTATACGCGCCATCTTCATTCGAGCACCATGGGTCGAAAAAATGGGAGAAGGAGTTGAAGTATTAGCTTCAATTGATTCCCATCCTGTCGCAGTGCGATCAAAATCAATATTGGCGACATCCTTTCATCCCGAACTCACGGGGGATCATCGGATTCATCGTTATTTTATTGAAGAAGTAGCAAGAAATGCACTGCAAAAGGTAGAGTAGTTCGGACTCATACAAACAGGCAAAGGGGCTAAAAAATGTCTGGCCATTCCAAGTGGGCGACAACTAAGCACAAAAAGGCGATCACTGATGGCCGCCGTGCAAAGGTTTTCGCAAAGCAGATTCGTGCCATCGAAGTGGCTGCACGCAATGGCGGCGCAGACCTTGAAGGCAACCCAACGCTCTTTGATGCAATCGCTAAAGCTAAGAAATCCTCCATGCCTGCAGATAATATTGAACGCGCCGTTAAACGTGGTGCGGGTCTTGAATTAGGCGCTGCCGATTATCAAACAATTATGTATGAGGGTTACGGGCCAAATGGCGTTGCCATCATGATTGAATGTCTGACAGATAATCGAAATAGATCATCCTCTGAAGTACGTGTTGCAGTCACTCGAAACGGCGGAACAATGGCCGATCCAGGCTCGGTCTCTTATCTCTTTAATCGGAAAGGCGTAGTCACTGTTAAGAAAACTGCGGGTCTAACCGAGGATTCCATTCTTGAAGCGGTATTAGATGCAGGCGCTGAAGAGGTCAATGACTTGGGTGAGGCATTTGAAGTTGTGAGCGAGCCAAGTGATTTAGTACCGGTTCGTTCAGCTCTGCAGAGTGCAGGGATTGACTACGAATCTGCCGACTCTTCATTCCTTCCATCGATGCAGATTGAACTCGATGCCGAGGGCGCCAAGAAGCTCTTTGAACTCATCGATGCAATTGAAGAGCTAGATGATGTGCAGAATGTATTTAGCAACTTTGATGTATCAGATGAGGTCATGGCGAGCCTTGAGTAGTTACGAAGAGTTAAAGCCTAGGCTTGAACATAACTGGCTATAGAGGGATGGTGCGATGCGAGTTCTGGGGATTGATCCAGGCCTAACGCGCTGTGGCATTGGCATTGTTGAGGGCTCTGTTGGCAGGCCGCTTTCGATGGTTGGCGTTGGTGTGATTTTAACGCCGTCAGATACGCCACTTGAATCACGGTTACTTGAATTAGATAGATCCATCAATGAATGGGTCTCCTTATTTAATCCAGATGTCATCGCAGTTGAGCGGGTATTTGCCCAACACAATGTTCGCACCGTTATGGGGACGGCTCAAGCTGCAGGAGTTGCGCTACTTATCGCCGCCAAATCTGGAATTCCAGTCATGATGCACACGCCTAGCGAAGTTAAAGCGGCAGTGACTGGTTCAGGCCGGGCAAATAAAGCTCAAGTAGCTGCGATGGTTGTTAAAGTTCTCAATCTAACTGAAGTTCCAAAACCCGTTGATGCTACTGATGCTTTAGCCCTAGCGATTTGTCATATTTGGCGTGGGGGAGCGAGTGCAAAGATTGCCCAAGCCCTGGTTGAAGAAAAATCTAGGATTAGAAAACTGCGTGGCTAAATGATTTCTCTAGTCACCGGGACGGTTCGTTCAATTCATTCTGACCGGCTAATTGTTGAAGTCGGAGGAGTCGGCTTAAGCATTTTAGTAAATGCCCAGACGAGTGCCAGCGTCACAATGGGGGCGCAAGTACAGTTATTCACAACGTTGATTGTCCGCGAGGATGCACTCACGCTCTTTGGTTTCTTAAGCGATGATGCACGTTCATTATTTGAACTTGTACAGACAGTTACAGGAATCGGTCCCAAGGTAGCGCTATCAATTTTAGGTGCCTTAACACCAGAGGATCTCGGACGCGCGATTGCCACGGAGGATGTAGCTGCTATTGAGCGGGTGCCTGGTATTGGTCGAAAAGGTGCTCAGCGAATGATTTTAGAGCTCAAAGGCAAGTTATCTGATCTATCGACCGGTACAACCTATCGTGGCCATGTTCCAGCTTGGCGCGAAGATTTAACTGGCGCACTTATTTCACTTGGCTTCTCACCAAAAGACTCTGATATAGCCATCTCTGCTTTGGTTTCTAGGTTAGCTAGCCAAGAGTTAGATCCAACTACGATTGCGTTGAGTGATTTGCTCAAGGATGCATTAGCAAATGGAAAGAGTTCTCGTGGCTGAAGATCGTGTAGTGGGCTCTGCAATCAAGGGTGAAGAATCAGCACTCGAACATGCTCTGCGCCCATCAACGCTAAAAGAGTTCATTGGCCAACATCGTGTCCGTGAACAGATAGATGTTCTTCTGTCGGCTGCGCGCCATCGCAAAACTCCAGCCGATCACATTTTATTATCCGGGCCTCCTGGACTCGGAAAAACTACGTTGGCACTTATTTTGGCAAGTGAGATGTCGGCGCCGATTCGTATTACTAGCGGACCTGCAATTACCCATGCTGGAGATTTGGCCGCGATTCTCTCTTCGTTAGTTGAAGGCGAGATTCTATTTTTAGATGAGATTCATCGCCTGCCACGCCCGGCCGAAGAGCTCCTGTATTTAGCGATGGAGGATTTTCGAGTCGATGTTGTAGTCGGCAAAGGCCCGGGTGCAACGGCGATCCCGCTACAACTTCCACACTTCACTCTGGTCGGTGCGACAACGCGTAGCGGTTTGCTAACTAGCCCATTACGTGATCGCTTTGGCTTTACCGCTCATCTAGATTTTTATACTGACGCCGAACTTGCGCAAGTAATAACTCGCAGTGCGGCACTATTGGAGATAAAGATTGCACCAGATGCGATCACCGAAATCTCTGGTCGATCCCGTGGGACTCCTCGAATAGCTAATAGATTATTGCGTCGAGTTCGTGACTATGGTCAAGTATCGGGCAGTTCTTTAATTTCACTAGCCGATGCCCATGCAGCACTTGAGATCTATGAGGTAGATGCCCTAGGTCTAGATCGCCTCGATCGTGGAGTTTTAACCGCCCTGGTAGAGCGCTTTAACGGTGGACCCGTGGGACTTTCTACCCTTGCGATCGCAGTTGGCGAAGAGATTGAAACCGTTGAATCCGTTGCCGAGCCATTCCTAGTGAGAAATGGCGTTATGGCTCGAACTC
>JBILUX010000020.1:0-14624 GCA_044370765.1 Candidatus Planktophila sp.
CGCATTGAAAACTTGGAAGAGGTCATGAAGGTTGGCGACAAGATGCAAGTTGAAATCGGCGAGATTGATCCAAAGGGCAAGTTATCTTTGGTCCCAGTCCTTGAAGATGGAACAACTGGTTCTGCCGAATAAATGACAGTACGTCGCTCAGTTTTACCTAGCGGTCTGCGTATCGTTACTGAAGAAGTATCTTCGGTACGCAGTGCCGCGATTGGTATTTGGGTCAACGTTGGCTCAAGGGACGAGACCCCGGCAGTTGCTGGGGCTTCTCACTTCCTTGAGCATCTTTTATTTAAAGGCACCACTCGTCGTACCGCCCTTGAGATTTCCTCATCTATCGAATCCGTTGGCGGAGAGATGAATGCATTTACATCTAAGGAGTACACCTGCTTTTACGCACGTGTGATTGATACCGATTTACCCATGGCAATCGATGTCATCTCAGATCTGATTACATCCTCGGTTGTAACGGCTCTTGATGTCGATGCCGAGCGGAAAGTCGTTTTGGAAGAGATCGCAATGCGCGATGACGATCCAAGTGATTTAGTCCATGATTTATATGCAGAGACTTACTACGGCAATACACCTTTAGGCCGACCAATTTTAGGAACTATCGACTCAATAAATAATATGTCGAGGTCCAGCGTATTTAACTACTACAAAAAACGTTACCTGCCTCAAGATTTAGTTGTTGCTGTCGCTGGAAATATTAACCACAAAAAAGTTGTGCAAATGGTCGAGAAGGCCCTGTCGGCCGACGGTTTCCTTGATGTCACCGGAACCCCAGTGATTCGCGGAAATACTCCAGTTAAAAAACCTGCGCAGCAACCCGTTGGTTTAATCACACGTCCGACTGAGCAAGCGCATATGTTTTACGGCATGGAGGGCGTTGCTCGTCATGATGATCGCCGCTTTGCAATGGGCATCTTGGCATCGGCCCTCGGCGGCGGAATGTCATCGCGTCTCTTCCAAGAGATCCGTGAAAAACGTGGACTTGCTTATTCAGTCTATGGTTACGCCCAGCAATATGCCGGGAGCGGACAGATTGGTTTCTATGCTGGATGCAAACCAGCTAAGGCCGTTGAAGTCTTAGAGATTATCCGCGAAGTCTTAGCCGATGTGGCCGATAATGGAATGAGCCATGAAGAAATTGAGCGGGCAAAGGGCGCAGTTCGAGGCTCATTAGTATTGAGCCAAGAGGATTCAGGTTCGAGAATGAGTCGAATCGGTAAAAATGAGATTGTCTACGGACGCGTTATGGGTTTTGACGATATTTTAAAGGCCGTATCAAAGGTCAATGAGACAGACATTCGCGAAATCGCCAGCGCCTTCCTGACTAAAACGCCTACGCTTGCACTTGTGGGTCCATTTAAAAACACCGCAAAATTTGAAAAGGTGATGAAATGATAAATGTTGCAGTATTAGGTGCAAAGGGGCGCATGGGCGCCGAAGTCGTCAAGGCCGTTGAAGCCGAGCCGGGAATGTCACTTATCGCCGCCCTTGATTTGGGGGATTCATTAGATCAGCTCATTGGCTCTGGAACTCATGTTGTTGTTGATTTCACAACTCCAGATAGCGTGATGGCTAACTTAGATTTCCTTGTTAACAATGGAATCAATGTTGTAGTTGGAACAACGGGTTTTAATTCAACCAAGCTTGCTACCCTCGAAAACTTACTGAGTAAGAATCCATCTGTCGGAGTATTAGTTGCCCCTAACTTCGCAATCGGCGCCGTCTTGATGATGGAGTTCGCCGCTAAAGCTGCACGCTACTTTGAATCAGCTGAAATAATCGAGCTTCACCACCCAGATAAGGTTGATGCCCCTAGTGGCACGGCCGCGCGTACAGCAGAGTTAATGAGTGATGCACGAAAGGCGGCAGGATTAACTGCTATGCCAGATGCCACGACAACTGCGCTAGATGGTGCACGAGGATCAAAGGTTGGTGATATCCCAATTCACTCCGTGCGCGCACGTGGGTTAGTTGCTCATCAAGAGGTCATCTTTGGTGGATTAGGGGAGACGTTGACGATTCGTCACGATTCACTAGATCGCGTTGGGTTTATGGCCGGAGTTCTTCTTGGAGTTCGTTCAATTGTTTCAAAGCCGGGGCTAACACATGGCCTCGATAAATTCATGTAAAGGAAGAGATCAATTGCCGAATAAAAAGATCACAATGTACAGCGCTGACTGGTGCGGGGATTGCCGTCGCTCGAAGCGTTTAATGGATGAACTCAATGTTGCCTACACAATTATCGATGTCGAGAATGACACGGCAGCTGCCGGGAAAGTTCGAAAGATTAATGGTGGCGCTCAATCGATTCCAGTGATTGTATTTTCAGATGGATCACATCTGACCGAACCATCAGACATCGCTCTCAAAGCCAAACTAAGTGCGTTAGGTATTATTTAAAGCCAGTTATAGATAGCTGCCGAAGTAATGGCCGCCGATAAAACGACAACCGGAAACGGTGCCTTTAACAGCAGCGCGATAACAGCAACGCTCACACCGGCAAGTCGGTGATCGATCATGAGTTTATTTTTTTCAGTAAAAGTCTGCACCGCTACGAGTGCGCTTAGTAAGGCAATCGGAATGAGGGCATTGACTCGTTGAATTTTCGGATGCTCTAACCAGTGTTGAGGTATTGAGTGGCCTGAATATCTAACGGCAAAGGCGATAACACTTGTACCAATTGTGGCGACCCAGAATTCATTCATCGGCGCAACCCAACTGCAATCGCAAAAAATGCAGTGGCGATAATTGGAAGACCAGCGGGCAAAATGGGAGTCATGGCAATTGCAAAAATAATCGATGCAACTGCAAGGCCGCGGTCTCGATTATTTTCAAGCCGTGGCCAGACAAGACCTAGGAATGCGGCCGGTACGGCAGCATCTAGCCCCCAGGCACGAGTATCACCCATTGCTTGGGCACCGAGGGCGCCGGCAAGTGTAAATAAATTCCAGAAAACAAATACGCCAATTCCAGTTAACCAGAAGCCATGACGCATCGCATCGTCATTGCGTTTTTCCGCACCCAGCGCAACGCCCGTTGATTCATCAATAGTTAACTGCGCAGCTATTACGCGTTTGAAACCTTTGACTTTTAACCGCGGCGCCATGATGACGCCGTACAAACCATTTCGAAAACCAAGGAGTGATGCTGTTGCGATCCCACTAAGGGCGCTACCCCCAGCACCAAGTACGCCGACAACAGCGAATTGGGATGCACCTGAAAATGTTAGAAGAGATAAGAGGCAGCTCTGCAAAACTGAAAAACCATTTGCAACCGAGGCGGCGCCGAAGGCAATCCCGGAAGTGCCGACCGCCAGGGACAGGCTCAAGGAGTCACGTATTGTGACGGATTCAATTTTGGACACGCGGACAGTCTGCCCTAGAAATCCAAAGCCACCAAGGCGGACGAGGATAGGGTCACGCTATGGCCGAAGAGATTATTTACCGTGACGATATGACAGTAGAGCTAGTGAAATCTAGTGCTAGCGATGCCGATGTTATCTGGGCGGCGCGTGTTTCAACGGCTGGGGAGCAGTCGATGGAGGAGATCGGCGAGGATCCAGCAAAATCTGCCGGATTAATTAACTATTTAGCCCGTGAGCGCCATGGCTCACCATTTGAACATACATCGATGACCTTTTTTGTATCTGCCCCAATATTTGTTTTTCGTGAATTCATGCGCCATCGCATCGCCTCCTACAATGAAGAGAGCGGTCGCTACCGCGAACTAAAGCCCGTCTTTTATATTCCATCGAAGGAGCGCAAACTACTGCAAGTTGGTAAGACTGGCGCATATACATTTGAAGATGGCACTAAAGAGCAGTTTGAATTATCGATTGATGCGATGAAAGCTGCATACGTAGTCGCTTACGAGAGTTATCAAAAAATGCTTGATGCCGGTATCGCCCGCGAAGTTGCACGTGTAGTTTTGCCTGTTGCAACGTACTCGTCCATGTATGTGACCATGAATGCGCGCGCACTCATGAACTTTTTATCACTGCGTACATCCCGGGAGGGCTCGCACTTTCCTAGCTATCCGCAGCGCGAAATTGAGATGGTAGCTGAGAAAATGGAGGCGGAATTCGCGAAATTAATGCCGCTTACCTACGGCGCATTTGAAAAATCTGGACGTATCGCCCCTTAAAACGAGTAGAGTTAGGCGTATGAGTACACCAGCGCCTTTTGGTCGAATGTTGACCGCGATGGTCACTCCCTTTAATAAAGATGGAAGCATTGATTGGGATGGCGTCGAAAAAATCGCCGACCACTTGGTTAATACAGGTCACGATGGAATCGTCGTTAATGGCACAACTGGTGAGGCACCTACGACCAAATCCTCTGAAAAAGAGGAGATCATTAAAGTTGTAAAGAGAGTTGTAGGCGCCAATATCAAAGTCGTCTCTGGTGCGGGCGATAATGAAACAGATTATTCAATTAACCAAGCTAAGCGTTCTGAAGCAGCCGGTGCCGATGGTATTTTGGTAGTGACTCCGTACTACAACAAGCCTCCACAGGCGGGAATTAAAGCTCACTTTCTAGCAATGGCAAATGCAACAGGTCTGCCAATGATGTTGTATGACATTCCAGGTCGCACAGGAGTTGAAATTGAGTCTGACACAATCGTCGAACTCTTCGAACATCCATCCATCGTTGCGCTCAAAGATGCTAAAGGAAACGTTGCAGCAACATCATGGGTCATCAAGCGATGCGGAATTCCAGTTTATTCCGGAGATGATATTTTGAATTTGCCGCTTTTATCAGTTGGGGCAGTTGGTTTTGTATCGGTATGCGGGCACTCCGTCGGCAGCGATTTAAAGGCGATGCTCAACGCTTGGTTTGATGGCAATCCGGCCCGTGCTTTAGAGATTCACCAGAAGTTACTTCCAGTATTTACTGGAACCTTCCGTACTCAAGGCGCAATTCTGAGTAAAGCGGCGTTGACTCTGATGG
Source organism: Candidatus Planktophila sp. (assembly GCA_044370765.1). GTDB lineage: Bacteria > Actinomycetota > Actinomycetes > Nanopelagicales > Nanopelagicaceae > Planktophila. Next base: position 4,962 of record JBILUX010000020.1, read on the forward strand.
GTCTGCCTGGTGGCCACACACGTCTTCCATTAGTCGATGCAACCGATGCGCAGATTGCGCAGTTGCGCGAAGATCTTCGCGCCGGTGGCGTTGGCGTATAAACAATGAATCATCCACATCCAGATTTAGGTTTACCCTCCAAGCTAGTAAATGGGGGGTTGCGCATTGTGGCCCTTGGCGGCCTAGCTGAAATCGGTCGCAATATGACGGTGTTTGAAACCAAAGGTAAGTTATTAATCGTTGATTGCGGTGTCCTATTTCCCGAAGATACACAGCCAGGTATTGATTTAATTTTGCCTGATTTTTCTTATATTCGAGATCGCTTAGCCGATGTTGTTGGCTTAGTCCTAACCCACGGACATGAAGACCACATAGGCGCCGTGCCATATTTACTGCGCGAGCGTGGCGACATTGCAATCTATGGATCTGCGCTCACATTGGCTCTTATTACTTCGAAGTTAAAAGAGCATCGTATTACTCCACTGACTCGCGAAGTTCGTGAAGGGGGCCATGAAGATGTTGGTCCATTTGAACTCGAATTTGTTGCAGTTAATCACTCGATCCCAGATGCATTGGCAGTTGTTATTAATACTGATGCTGGGCGGATTTTGCATACGGGTGATTTTAAAATGGATCAACTTCCATTAGATGGTCGCATCACCGACCTTCGTACCTTCTCGCGCCTAGGCGAAGAGGGCGTGGATATTTTTATGGTCGACTCAACAAACGCCGATGTTCCTGGCTTTACACCTTCAGAGCGCGAGATTATGCCGGCTCTTAACCGCGTTATTGCATCCACCAAGCGCAGAGTAATTGTTGCCTCCTTCTCATCCCATGTTCATCGCGTACAACAGGTTATCGATATCGCTGCGTTGCACGGACGCAAAGTAGTCTTTATCGGACGTTCGATGGTGCGCAATATGAAGATTGCCCAAGATATGGGCTACTTAACTATTCCAGCGGGAGTTCTAATCGATGTGAAAGAGCTCGACTCTTTCGACGATAACGTTGTTCTAATCTGTACTGGCTCCCAAGGTGAACCTATGGCCGCATTGGCTCGTATGGCCAATGGCGATCACCAAATCCGAGTTGGCGAAGGTGACACTGTAATTTTGGCATCCTCGCTCATACCAGGAAATGAAAACTCAGTATTTAGAATTATTAACGAGTTAACGCGCTTTGGCGCCAAGGTTGTACATAAAGCCAATGCAATGGTGCACGTATCAGGCCATGCTGCAGCAGGTGAACTTTTATACTGTTACAACATTGTTAAGCCAAAATACGTTTTGCCAGTTCATGGTGAATGGCGACATTTAAAGGCCAATGCCGAGCTTGCGATTTCAGCCGGGTTGCCTCGAGCTAATGCGATCATCATTGAAAATGGAGTAGTCGTTGATTTGATAGATCATGAGGCCTCAGTGGTCGGAGCGGTTCCATGTGGCTTTGTCTATGTAGACGGTCAGAGTATCGGCGACATAACCGAGACATCACTAAAAGATCGACGTATCTTGGGTGAAGAGGGATTTATCTCAGTAATAGTTGTAATAGATTCTCAAAGTGGAAAAATCGTTGCCGGTCCAGATATTCATGCTCGCGGATTCAATGAAGACATGGCGCTCTTTGATGATGTTAAATTAAAGATTGAGAAAGCGTTGGCGGCTGCAGTCATCGATGGAATAAACGGTACGCATCAACTATCACAGATTGTGCGCAAGACAGTTGGTGGTTGGGTTGGCGGAGAGCATCGCAGAAAGCCGATGATCATCCCAGTTGTTATTGAGGTTTAATCCTTATTGATCTCTTGTTGCGGCGAGCCTAGCCAGTCCAAAATTGCTCACCCTTTAAGATTGCCAGTGTGGCCAAACGTAAAAAAGCTCAATCCAAGACTGGTGCTGTAGGCGGCGCACTGGGTCGAGGGTTAGCTGCGATCTGGCGTTTTATAGCTAAAGCCCTAGGAAGTAGCGTTCGATTCATAGCTCGGGGCGCGCGTGATTTAGATCCAGCACACCAGCGCGATGGTATTGCTTTCTTCATTTTAATTTTAGCTCTCATTGCAACGGCAGGTACATGGTTTCATGCCGACAATATTGTAGGTCGGGCAGTTTATTCGCTTTTGTATGGAGCCTTTGGTCGAGTAGGTTTTGTAGCACCTATCGCCTTGATTTACTTTGCCTTTAAGTTATTTAGAACTCCCGAAGACAAAAAAGCAATCGGCCGAATTATTGTTGGCACGATTGCACTTCTTTTATCATCGACCGGCATTGCACACTTACTTAATGGTTCGGTAGGCACCGGGGCAACGGCGATGCGGCATGGTGGTGGTTGGGTCGGTTATGGAGTAACCACACCTTTGGTTGCTGCAATGACCTCAGTTCTTACATATCCAGTGCTTGTGATTATCTTTATCTTTGGACTCTTAGTTGTAACGGCAACTCCAGTTAGCGATGTATTTGCCCGCATTGGAATTACCTCTACATGGTTATGGTCAAAGCGCCCTGAGCGCAAAATAAAAGAGGAGCCATTTGAAGTTACAGATACTCCACCATTTGAAACTCCCATCGTTGCAGCCTGGAACGATCCCGCCGGAGCCGAAGAGCTAGATGAAGAGCTCGATGAGGAGTCATTTGATGAAGAGTTCACCGTGCCGATTCCAGTATCGCCAATTGCCGCACAAAACCCTAAGCGACCTGAACAACTTTTATTGACGGCAGATAGCACATACGAACTGCCTCCAGCCGATTTACTGCGGGCAGGTCCGCCAGCAAAAGCTAAGAGCAAGGCTAATGAGGCGGTAGTTGCGGCGTTAACGGAAGTATTTTTACAGTTTGAAATCGATGCCCAGGTTACCGGCTTTATGCGTGGGCCAACGGTTACTCGCTATGAGATTGAACTCGGCAATGCCGTAAAAGTTGAGCGAATCACCGCCCTTGCTAAGAATATTTCATATGCCGTTGCAAGTGGTGATGTTCGAATTCTCTCTCCTATCCCAGGAAAATCGGCAGTGGGTATTGAGATTCCTAATGCCGATCGTGAAATCGTTGCCTTAGGCGATGTCCTTCGATCATCTGTTGCCGGGCAAGATCATCACCCAATGTTGGTGGCGCTAGGTAAGGATGTTGAAGGTAATTTCATATGTGCAAACCTTGCCAAAATGCCACATCTTCTTGTTGCTGGTGCAACTGGAGCTGGTAAATCTTCGATGATAAACGCCATGATAATTTCAATTTTGGCGCGTTCAACCCCTGATGATGTACGGCTAGTTTTAATAGATCCTAAGCGCGTTGAACTCACGGCCTATGAAGGGATTCCGCATTTAATCACGCCCATTATCACTAGTCCTAAAAAGGCTGCCGATGCGCTTACATGGGTTGTTCGTGAAATGGATCTTCGCTATGAGGATCTCTCTACCTTTGGTTTTAGACATATCGACGACTTTAATAAGGCGGTCCGTGCCGGAAAAGTTATTCCACCTGAAGGATCCGATCGCACAGTTGAGCCATATCCATACCTGCTTGTCATTATCGATGAGCTCGCCGACTTAATGATGGTCGCAGCTAAAGAGGTTGAAGAGTCGGTTGTGCGAATCACTCAGCTTGCACGCTCTGCCGGAATTCACCTGGTGCTTGCAACGCAGCGTCCATCTGTCGATGTTGTCACTGGCCTTATTAAGGCGAACGTTCCATCGCGTCTCTCATTTGCTACTAGCTCATTGGCAGATAGCCGAGTTATTTTAGATACACCTGGTGCTGAAAAACTTGTTGGGCAGGGGGATGCACTCTTTATTCCTATGGGTGCATCTCGCGCAGTACGTATTCAGGGCGCCTATGTTTCAGAGCGCGAGATTGAGGCCGTGACAAACCACGTAAGGAAACAGCTCAAGCCGAGATATCGCGACGATGTCACTGCTCCTATGAGCCATCCAAAGATGGTCGATAAAGAGATCGGAGATGATTTAGATATTCTCTGCCAGGCCGTTGAGCTTGTAGTTGGAACTCAGTTTGGTTCAACTTCGATGTTGCAGAGAAAACTGCGCATCGGCTTTGCTAAAGCTGGTCGCTTAATGGATCTTATGGAGTCGCGCGGAATCGTTGGCCCATCTGAAGGCTCTAAGGCCCGCACAGTGATGGTCAAGTCCGATGAACTTGATTCTGTTCTTGCAACGCTGAGGGAGTACTAGCCCTCACCTTTAACCTCACAAATTTGTCAGGATTTAACCCCTCGTTCTCACACCTAGACCTACCACCAATGAGTTTGACGTTCTAGAATAGAGAACTGTTCCCCGACATATTTAGGATCTTCTATGACACTCGGTTCATTGATAGCTAAGGCGCGTGAAGGCGCTGCACTATCAATTGAGGATTTAGCTGGATCTACCAGCATTCGTCCATCACTTCTTCGCGATATTGAATCAAATGATTTCTCACATTGCGGTGGGCAGACATATGCCCGTGGTCATATCCGAAATATAGCTAAACGTTTAAATGCCGATGAGACTGAGTTCCTTAGAATGTATGAAGAGGAACAGGCAATTGAGAAGCGCACAATGCACGATCTTCTTGTTGAAAATAATATTATGCGCAAGCCTTCAGCCAAGCGAAAAATATCCTGGAAATCCCTAGTGATGGTCTCTATTGCAAGCCTTGGGATAGCTGGCGTGGCACAAATTGTTGTTTCAAATATTTCAACAGTTCAAAATACTGGAGTTGAAATCGCCTCAGCGGCTGAGACAACTTCTACTCAACCAACGGCCGATGCTTCAGTAAGTGCAAGTGCTACCGTGGATTCAAGTCAAAGCGCAACACCAACGCCATCTGAACAGAGCTCATTTTCTACCGGCACGGGCGTTATGGTCGTAATAAATGCTGTGCGCGCTAGGAGCTGGATATTCGTTTCCGATGCAGTTGGACGTACTCTCTTTAGTGGCCAGATGTCCATGGGGGCGACCAAGACATTTACGTCTGATACTCGGCTGGATCTCAAAGTTGGAAATGCTGGGGGAGTCGACTTGGAAGTTAACGGCAAGAAGTTATCCTCTATCGGCCCCAACGGCGCCGTAGTTAGCGTGTCGTATGGAGCCAATTCATAATCCGATAAGATTTGCCCAATGAAGCGCACCGTTGCAGTTGTCACTCTAGGGTGCTCACGAAATGAAGTCGACTCTGAGGAGTTAGCCGGCCGTTTGGCAGCCGATGGATGGACATTAGTTGACGATGTTGAATCAGCTGAAGTTGCACTTGTTAATACATGTGGATTTATTGAGTCGGCAAAAAAAGATTCTATTGACGCTCTTTTAGAGGCCAACTCCTTAAAGGGTCACGGAACAACCCGTGCAGTAGTTGCCGTGGGATGCATGGCCGAGCGCTATGGGCAAGAGTTAGCTAATGCGCTGCCTGAGGCCGATGCGATCTTGGGCTTTGACGATTACAAAGATATTTCAGCACGCTTGCAATCAATCGTTGCCGGCAACAAGCATGTTCCCCACACTCCTAGAGATCGACGAGCGCTATTGCCAATTGCACCGGCCGATCGGGCAGATACGCGCCCGGCAGAGGAGTTCACGCGCAAGAGATTGGGTACAGCGCCCTGGGCACCATTGAAAATCGCTTCTGGCTGCGATCGACGTTGCTCCTTCTGCGCGATCCCATATTTTCGCGGCTCATTTGTTTCGAGACGTCCACACGAGATTATGGATGAGGCGCGCTGGTTAGTCGCCAATGGTGTAACTGAACTATTTCTTGTGAGCGAAAATACGACTTCATATGGAAAAGATTTAGGCGACCTGCAGTTGATGGAAAAAATTCTCCCTGAGATTGCCGCCATTGAGGGCGTCGAGCGCGTGCGTCTATCGTATTTGCAACCAGCTGAGATGCGTCCGACCTTGATTCAAGCGATGATTGCAACGCCAAAGACGGTTCCATATTTTGATCTCTCTTTTCAGCACACGAGCCCGACCGTACTTCGCCGCATGCGACGATTCGGGGATAATGAAAAATTCTTACACCTCATAAATCAGATACGCGTTCTCGCGCCCGAAGCTGGCATTAGATCTAACTTCATCGTCGGATTCCCAGGTGAGACTCAAGAGGACTTTGATGAGCTTGCAACTTTTATTACCCAAGCAAAGTTAGACGCTGTTGGCGTCTTTGGCTATTCTGATGAGGACAATACCGAAGCGCTCAATATCGCCGACAAGATAGATGCCGAAGTCATTGCGCAGCGTTTAGAGACGTTGTCATCGTTAGCCGATGAGATGGTTACTAATCGTGCCGCAGCGCGTATTGGCGAAAATATCCGTGTACTTATTGAGGATTCCGAGCTCCAAGAGGGTCGTGCTGGCCATCAAGGCCCAGAAGTCGATGGATCCACAACGTTCATCGGCACGGATTTTAAAGTGGGGCAGTATGTTGATGCAGTGGTGATTGACTCAATGGGTGCAGATCTAGTGGCAGAGGCGCTATGAAGCTTCCGCGCTTTATAACTCCAAATTTTATTACCATCGCGCGTCTTCTCTTTGTACCAGTTGGCGCTTATACGCTATTTAAAAATGGAGGCAACGACCCCACCTGGCAGTACATCTCTTGGCTCGTTTTCTTTCTCCTTGGACTCTCTGATATCGCCGATGGTAATTTGGCCCGTAGCAGAAATACGATTACGGAGCTCGGCAAATTCCTAGATCCCGTAGCTGACAAAGTGATGATCGGAACCGCGATGATTTCGCTCTCGATTTTAAATCGCCTACCGTGGTGGATCACAATCGTTATCTTGGTGCGTGAAATCGGAATTACGATTTTTCGCCTAGCCATTATCAAACGCGGTGTAATCGCAGCCAATAAGGGTGGCAAGATTAAATCAACGCTTCAGAACTTTGGCGTGGGCTTCTACGTTTTGCCCCTGAGTTCCAGTCTCTACTGGTTCCGTGATGGCTTTATGGCTATCGCCGTTGTACTTACTATCGCAACCGGCATTTACTATGTACAGTCGGCTTTCACATCGAGTAAGTAGGCAGCCATGACAAATTCACCACACATCACAGAGTTGGTGCATGAGATTGTTGATGCTCTGCGCCAGCGCAATGAGACGCTCAGCACTGCTGAGTCACTAACTGCTGGTGCCTTGAGTTCGGCAATTGTCAGAGTCCCTGGAGCCTCAGATGTATTTACTGGCGGAATCACGGCATATAGCGACGGCATGAAAATCTCACATCTCTTTGTTGATCCACAACTTATTGCCGACCACACATCGATTAGCCAAGAGGTAGCTATCGCGATGGCACAGGGAGCGATGCGATCTTTTGGAACAACCTGGGCGATTGCTACAACTGGAGTGGCCGGCCCGAACCCCGTCGGCTCTCATCCAGTTGGGAGCGTTTGGGTAGCAATCGAAGGCCCGATATCTGAGTGCATCGAACTTTCGCTATCTGGCGAGCGTGAAACTATACGAAACGCTGTTACAGCCAGCGCAATTGCGACATTTGCGCGTATCCTTAGACATCGCAGTTAAAGGAAGGGCAGGTATGAGCGTGGTTCTAGTACGCGAGGCCGTTGGTCTTACCCTTCGTGCTGCCCGCACATCGCAGGGCCGAACTCTGCGCGATGTTGCACGCGCTGCTCGAGTATCTCTTGGCTACTTATCCGAAGTTGAACGCGGTCAGAAGGAGGCATCTTCTGAGCTCCTCAATGCAATCTGTGCCGCCCTTGGACTCTCACTCTCAGGAGTGTTTAGTGATGTATCAATAGAGTTAGCAAGCCATGAGAGCGTAACTCTTACTGTTGTCGATGCCGCTTAATAAGTACGCACCACAAGTAAGCACACACCGCCGCACACAAAGTGCAATTCTGAACGGCACAAAAAGCCTCATTGCAACAGTTGGTCTAGCTAAAATGTCGATGATAGAGATTGCCGATACATCTGAAGTCTCTCGTGCAACGTTGTATAACCACTTTCGCGATAAAGATAGTGTAATTGCCGCCCTCTGCGAATCTGAGTGCGCCCGCTTGATTGCAATCGCGCAGAGCGCACCCAATGCAACAGATGCTTTGGAGCTGCTCTCAATTCAAATCTCTACCGATGGTGCACTAGCAAAGATGCGATTGAATGATCCCGCTCCGCTTGCATTGGGTCTAGCAAAAACAGATACACCGTTGTGGTCAAGCATGGCCGACGCGCTAGCGGCAATTACCGGAAGTCAGGTCCTAGCCGATTGCGCACTTCGCTGGTTAATCGGTCAGGTGCTGCAGCCCTTGACGCCCGAGGATTCGCGTTTGCAGGCAGAACTATTAATCTCCCGTGCGAATATCTGATTTGCGTGAGCGTTTAACGCTCTCATTTGGCGCTGGTTCGCACTTCCCAGTAGATATTGCTATCTCTGAACTCGGAAGTCGAAGCGTGAATGAGGCGTTAGCCCATGGGTTCGAACCCGATGAAGTATGGAAGGCTGTCTGCAAAGAGCACCCTAAAGAGACAGAAAAATATAAATACTAATTATGAAGCTACATTCAACTTTAACTGAAACAAATTCTACGCATCCGCCATTAGTTTTAATTCATGGACTTGGTTCAGCGGCAACTGCCTTTAAACCAGTTATTTCTGCGCTCTCAAACTCTTTTCGTGTTATCTCAATTGATTTACCAGGACACGGTAAAAGCCCATATAAGGCTGGCCAGAAAATGGAGCCAAAGGCGCTAGGGAGTGCAATATTCGAAAGTATTAAGAGTGAGTATGGAATCGATAGTTTTCACATTGTCGGTAACTCATTGGGTGGTTGGATCGCACTTGAAATGGCAGCCGATCAGCCAGATCGCGTCATGAGTCTTACTGGACTTGCACCCGCTGGTCTGTGGTTAGTTCCAGCCTCGGGCCGTTTACCCAGTGAGGCCCGCTCATATTATTTAGCTAAAGCATTAAGACCATTTCTTAGAGTTGGTCTTAAGTCACAAGTGATGCGCTCGATCGGATTCTCAAAAGTAAGCCCCAAGTGGCAAGAGCTCAGTTACGAAACCTGTCTCGATGCAAGTATGGCAATGGCTAACTGCAGTGGATATTTTCCAGCCTGGGATGGAATGCTCACTCGACGATTTGAGGCTCACGTTCCAGCGAAAGTTCCGGTAACAATTCTCTTTGGCGATAGTGATAACACGCTGCCATATCCAATCTCACAAGAGCGCTCACTTGCCCCAAATCACTGTTCATGGCTAGTGATCGATAACTGCGGTCATGCTCCCATGTGGGATCAGCCAGAATTGGTCATAAAGATTATTGAGCAGACCGTAGTTAGATAGATTTTCGAGCATCGACAAAGGCATCAACGCATTTATGAATCTCATCCTTAGTATGGGTTGCACTAAGTTGAATTCGGATGCGGGCCTTGCCCATTGGAACTACTGGATATGAAAATGCAACTGCGTAGATTCCGCGATCAAATAAGGCTTTAGCCATTGCAACGGCGACATGCTCATCGCTAAACATCACCGGCACAATCGCGTGCTGACCCGGCAGCAGATCAAAGCCATTTTCAATCATTAATGTGCGAAAGAGTGCAGCATTTTCCATAGTCTTAGTTGCAAGCTCAGGATGTGCGCTGATTAAATCCAGGGCAGCGATAGTTCCAACGACAACTGAGGGAGGCACGGAGTTTGAAAATAGATAAGGGCGAGCTTTCTGACG
>JBILUX010000115.1:0-4144 GCA_044370765.1 Candidatus Planktophila sp.
CACAATCCCCGAATCATGCGTTGCCATCAAAACAGTAGTGCCCTCGCGATTAATTCGATCGAGCAGCTTCATAATTCCAACACTCGTTGCTGGGTCAAGGTTTCCAGTCGGTTCGTCGGCGATCAAAATCGGTGGGCGGCTTACATAGGCGCGAGCGATGGCAACGCGCTGTTGCTCACCACCAGAAATCTCAGAGGGCAAACGATCGCCTTTATCTTCAAGACCAACTAGTTCGAGCACCTCAGGAACTTCGCGGTTAATCTCCTTCTGCGAATATCCCAATACATGAAGAGTGAATGCCACGTTTTCAGTAATAGTTTTATTTGGAAGCAAACGGAAATCTTGAAAGACCGTTCCCACCTGTCGGCGAAGCTCTGGAACTTTGTGATTAGCTAGCGTCCCAAGATCTTTTCCAGCCACATGGATTACACCCGATGTTGGACGATCCTCGCGAAGAATTAAACGAAGAAATGTTGACTTACCAGATCCAGATAATCCGACAAGAAAGACAAACTCACCCTTGAGAATCTCTAGGTTTACGGAGTCCAGCGCCGCTCGATCTTGCCCCGGGTAGATCTTGGTGACATTCTCAAAGCGAATCATCTAAATCTCCCGAAATATTTCAGGCCCACGTTCTACTTCGCCGTGAGCGCTCTGGGCCTAGTTTATGTATGTATCCTGGAAATCGACACTTCTAACGCGCAACTGAGCCTAGAAAATCTGTGATTTATCTGATGCTCGCCCCATTAAGCCACCGTGAGTTACGAATTCTGCCTGCCGGGATTTCGCCGATATCCAGCTACGAATTCTGCCTGTGAAATCAAACCCGGATGAAACAGCAAAATCTGTCTGCCTGGATTAGCTGGAGCGGCGCCATCTAATGCCCGCTTCGATGAACTCGTCGATCTCACCATTTAAAACCGCCGACGTATTTCCAGTTTCATAATTAGTGCGTAGATCTTTCACCATTTGATACGGGGCAAGAACATAGGAGCGCATCTGATTTCCCCATGATCCCGAATTATCGCCTTTAAGCGCATTCATCTTTGCCACCTCTTCTTGACGACGGCGCTCTAATAACTTTGACTGCAACACGGCCATCGCCGTTGCCTTGTTTTGAATCTGTGAACGTTCATTCTGACATGAGACGACAATGCCAGTCGGAATATGCGTTAGACGAACGGCCGAGTCAGTTGTGTTAACACCTTGACCACCAGGACCCGATGAGCGATACACATCTGTGCGAACCTCTTTTTCATCAATCTCAACATGATCGCTTTGCTCCACAACTGGAACAACTTCAACGCCGGCAAAAGATGTATGGCGACGACTCTGACTATCAAAGGGCGAAATGCGAACTAGGCGATGTGTTCCCTGTTCTACCGACAGAGTTCCATAGGCATAGGGCGCAGTCACGCGAAATGTCGTTGATTTAATTCCGGCCTCTTCTGCATATGAGGTCTCTAAAACATCTACGGGGAAATTGTGGCGCTCGCAATAGCGCAGATACATGCGCATAATCATTTCTGCCCAATCAGCTGCCTCGACACCGCCTGCCTCGGATCGAATCGTGATCAGTGCATCTCGATCGTCATACTCGCCATTGAGAAGCGTCTGAACTTCCAGCTCACCAATTGATTTCTTAACGGCATCTAACTCCCGCTCTGCATCGGCAACTGCGCTTCCATCGGGCTCACTTTCTGCAAGCTCGAAGAGAATGGGCAGATCCTCTACGCGCCGACGAAGCCCAGTCAGTTTGTTAATCTCGGCCTGAACGCGTGATAAACGGCTCGTAACTTTCTGGGCATTTTCTGGCTCATCCCAAAGATTAGGAACGCCGGCCTCTTCCTCAAGAACTAAAGCCTGGGCACGAAGCTTTGGAAGGTCTAGAACCTTTTCAATAGAGACAAGGGTCGCATCGATCGCATCGATCTCTAATCCATATTCGCGGGCGGCCATACTCGAAGGATAGCCCAGTACTCATTGCCGCCCTCACATAAAAAGCTAGGGTCATATACCTAAGCCCTAGCTTTACTGGCGACTAAATTTGTAGTTGCAACTAATGAGTGGATACATGCAGGCGAACTGTTGGATCAATGAAGGCGAACTGTTGGATCAATGCAGGCGAACTCCAAAGAGATAAAAGCCTTCTTGGACTTGATTTGTAGTGGCAACGGTAGAAGTTAGATTCGCTGAATCCATTGTGGAAAAAGGCACAGTAAATGGAAATTTAACTTCGGCATAGGTTGATATCTCAAGTGTTGTTCCATCGCAGTTAACATCAGTTAAGACAATCCCTTGAAGCTCATGTCGCTTCATTGATCCATCATCATTGCTCCAGTTGTGCAGTTCGAGCATGACATCGATTACGGCTCGGTTGCAGTCAATTGGAATTGGCGTGTGATCGCGATGAGTGATCAGAGCAATCGGTGCTGTAAACATTGTGCCCTTTCCCGTGTAATACGCGGCCTTATCCAAGGTATGCACCCCGCGTTGGGCAGCGGCCTCAGTCGCCTGTGCAAGTGAGCGTTTGGCAACAAGCACTGTTGCAACATCGCTCATCACCATGAGGGAGGCAACGGTGATAAAAAATAGACCAATAATGACAACACTCAGTGAACCGCTCTCATCTCTTAATAATTTCCTGAGCGGCAATGCTTTCCTAAAAACTAAAACCCTCATAAAACGCGTAAGTCGGTGCAATGGTTTTATCCAATTATCTACATCCATGGGCTTACATGCTCCTGGGCCGATGCCTCAATAGTCCGATGTGACTGTTCATCGATGTAGGAAACAGTTAATCGAATTCGGCCATTAGATGATAGGCAGGGATTATTCGAGCAGTCATATTTCGCAGTAAGTGTTTGAATCTCGCTGGCCGTGAGGCCAAGATGTTGCGCAATTACTGTAAGTGCCTGCGCAGATACTTCTCGTCCAGCGTGATCGCTATCGCTTGCAACATATGCGCGTAGACCTTCCCGGGCCAATACTCTAACGATCGCTTCGTTGCCGCTAACAGAGGCAAAATTATTAAGGTAAATGAAAATAGGAATAAAGAGGGGAATCGCCAACGCAACAAACTCAACGATTGCACTGCCTTTATCTTCTTTCACCCATCTGCGCACAATGTGGTGCATCAATTAACCGGCTCCATAATCGCCGCACCCTTTACATCTGTCGATGGCGAGCCACTCATGAGCGCGATTAATCCAGGAATTAGCTGGGGCACCGTTGTTCTGCGATGAGTGATTAGAACTCGGATATGTGCGAACTTATCTGGAGAGTAAAGCTCAATTACCTCATCTTGTGAAAATATCTCTCCGCTTATCGCCCGACGTGAAGCCTCGCCCTGCGCAATGGCAGCATCACCATTGCGCAAGTTTGTGGCGGCTATGAGTTCGATTCCGATCAAAAAGAGAATTAAGAGAGGGATCAATACCATTGCACTTTCAACGTTTCCATCATCTCGCTTTAGTTTTAAGAGCTGTCGCTTCATGCTTACCCCTTCGAAAGTTAGCACCGTTGTTGATTTCTTTCGGCGGAGGAAACTCGCGGCAGTTGCAATATTGTGCATCTCTATCGCCTTAGCGAACTCCATTCATGGCATCGAGTGAGTTCTTAAGGATCGTTGTTAGGCGGGGTGCAGCAATTGTCCAAATAGCCGTGACTAAACCCGTTGTCATCAATACAACGAGTACCCATCCGGGAACATCTCCGCGTTCATCGCGCAGACGTGCATAGAAATTTTTGTGAGTTCGAGTTAATCCATCGCGAAGTGAAATCTCTGCCTTTACAAGCTTTGTTAATAGTGAATTCATTGCTCCTCCAATAGTGTGGGTGTGATGCGTGCGCTAGTCTTCTATTTGCATCTGAGTGCGCCGCCGAAATCAAAGGCCCTTGTGTATATCGACAGTTGGGCTCTGCCCCGCGCTCTCCATAAAATTTAATCTCTCCTCTTCCTGTTCAGTCGTCCCATTTTCCGAGTTACTCCACATGCACCGACATTGTGGATGGCGCGAAAAATGAGTCAGGTTTGGTGTGAATGGTTCGAGATAGTTCAATTGAATCTGTGCCCCTTTAAGCGCACACTCGCCCGTATCGATGAAGCGCAGCGCTGCATGTGCGGCGATTGCAGCCAGTTGAT
>JBILUX010000116.1:0-4138 GCA_044370765.1 Candidatus Planktophila sp.
AAAGGTGGTGCAATTCTTGAAGCCCTTGCACGCGCTGAGGTAGTTCTGCTTGATAAGACGGGGACTGTCACGCATGGTGGGCCACTAATCGATGAGATTGTGGTGTCCAGTGATTCGAATAAAGACGAGGTCTTGCAGTTAGCGGCTTCGGTTGATCAGTACAGTCAAAATATTGTGGCGAAAGCACTTGTAATTTCCGCTAATGATTTGAAGTTGGAGCTTTTGGAAGTTAGTGGCGTAAAGGAAGTTCCAGGTCATCATATTTCGGGAGTGATCAATGGACATGTAATCACAGTAGGGCAGCTAACTCAGCAGGCCCCTGATTGGTTAGCACTTACACATCCGCTTATTGTTGCCGTTACGCGAGATGGGTTTTTAATTGGGGCTATTGGATTAAGCGACCCATTGCGACCTGAATCTAAAGCTGTTATTGCGCACCTGCGAAAGATTGGTGTTAAGCGAATTGCTTTGGTCACGGGAGATAAAGATTCAACGGCACAAGCGGTCGCAGCCTCTGTTGGAATTACCGAGATCTATTCACAAGTAAGTGCGCAGGGAAAGTTAGATATCACTCAAAAGTTAATGAGCACATCTAAGGGATCAGTCATTGTTGTAGGTGATGGAATAAACGACGCACCTGCCCTTGCGATGGCACATGTCGGTGTTGCAATGGGTGCACGTGGTGCGACGGCGGCAAGTGAGGCGGCCGATGTTGTAATCGTTGAGGATTCAATTGGGCATTTGGTTGACGCTATTGAGATCGCACAGGTTTCTAGGCGAAAGGCGATTCAGGCCGCTGCAATAGGTATGTCTCTCTCCTTTCTTGTCATGCTCGCAGGAGCTGCCGGCCTCTCCACGCCCAGCGAGGGTGCGCTGGCCCAAGAGCTCATCGATGTTGTTGCAATCTTGTGGGCTTTGACGGCGCTCAAAGATAAATAGCCCCACGTACTCACCCCTATGGGGTGAGAAAAAGTTGAAATATCTGGGGGGATAGCCCACCCTTATGCCATGAGAACTCAGTCAACTGACCTAGCAGGGGTGAGACTTCCACGTTCACGTCCGCCAGCGATCTCAAACTCCTTTCTCTCGCGCAAAGAGCTATTTTCACTCTTTGAAGATCAAATTCCAGGGGCAACCCTAGTTGTCGCTCCAGCGGGATATGGCAAGACGACGCTGGTCTCTGAGTGGGTCCAGACAGGTGCTCGGCCAACAATTTGGTACACGGCAGATATCAACGACACGTTCGAAGATTTTAAAGAGCACCTTATCGATGGAATTGAAGAGTTCATTCCAAACTGGAGATCGCTATGTAAAAAAACAGATAACGTAGAAGGAATTAGTTCAATCAGAGATCTTGTAAAAGTAGTTGGCGCATATCCTGGTCAAGTCAACTTTGTTATTGATTTTGCTAGAGGCGTCTATGAGGGAATTCTGCCATTTCGCCAACTACTCATTGATGCAGTTCCCGATAATGTGCATCTGATTATCATCCGACGAACAACATTAGATTCGAACCTATCTCGATATGCCGCCTTAGGTAATCTGACGTTAATTACAAGTGAGGATTTAAAGTTTGCAGATTCAGAGGTTGCCTCAGTTGCATTGATCAATAATGTAGATTTAAGTGAGAATGGAAATTTAGCAGAGCTAAAGCTCTGCAATGGCTGGCCAGCTGCGGTTCAGTTAATGTGCAGGAATATTAGTAAGGGCAATTCGCATAGTAAGTTTTCCAATGCGATAACGGCAAATGTGAATCCACTAAACATCTTGGCCCTAGATGCCTTTAATTTAATGAGCGAAGATCATCGCAATATAATTCTTAAGTTGTCTTTAGTAGAAGAGTTTGATAATGAAATCGCCGCGCTTATATTGGAAGAAGAGTATTCAGAATCTTTCTTGAATAAATTGGTAACCGATGGACTCTTTATTACTGCATCAACAACGATGAATCGTACATTCAGATTTAACCCTCTTGTCTATGAGGCTTTAGTTCAGATTCCTCAGAATGAGATGGGCACCGCCGAGGCAACCCATGCTTTACTGGCTACGCTCTACTTAGAACGCGAAGAACCATCTAAGGCATTGGACCACGCCTTCGCATCAGGTGACAAAGAGTTTTTTGGAGAGTTGTTTAGGTCAAACCTTCGAGAAATGGCCGATATTGGGCGCGGTGATCTTCTCGTAAAATGGTCCCACTTTGCCGGAGATGACTCAGCGCATGGAGAGCTCATGCGCAAAACAATAAAAATAATTGGTCATTTAGTTAATGCAGATTTCCTTAAGGCAGAGGCGATGGCTGCCGAGCTTGAATCTCTGGCACAAAGCGGTCCCGACAACTCATATATTGAGAAAATATGCGCGATGGTGCGCTCACATGTTTTCTTTGCTCGTGGAGATTTCACTCGGGCAGTGGAGTTTATTGGTAAGGCAGCTTTCAACCCAGACCAGAGGCCATCATCACTACAAAGCGGAGACCACGTTGCCTTACTGCGTCTTGCGGCAGATAACGCCTTTCTCCACGATGATTTTGAGGAGCTACGTAGGTGCTATGAAAAGGCTAAAGAGCTTGTAGCAATTCAGGTCTCGCCCAACTCTAGCTATTATCTCAACTGCATGAACGCGATGCTCCTGTATTCAGAGGGTCAATACTTCCAAGCCGCTGAAGTTGCCAGAATCGTCAGAGTGCAGGCACAGGAGAATAACTACAGGACATTTTTGGCTCCGCTGGACATGTTGATGGTTACAGCACGGTGTTTGTTGGAGGCATCAAAGCTCGATGAAGCCGTTCAGACCTGCAAATTAATCATGGATTTAGCACGCGAGATGGAGATTTGGCCGTGGTACTTCATGGCAGAGGGAACGATCATTAGAATTCAGATTAGTCAAGGCCAGCACTCCCAGGCCTTTGATGCGATTTCCCGGCAGCGCGAGGCATTGAAGAGCTTCTCACTAAGGAATGAACTAAGTTGGCTAGTTGATGTGAGCGAGATATATTTAAAGGCAACCCTCAATGATGCTTCTCGCGTAGAAGAGTTGGCGAATCGAATGCCAGACATTGAGTTGGTTAGGCAGATTCAATTGGGCTATAAGTTCAAGCAGGATCCTAAAAAGACATCAATCTTAATTTCCGCTATGCCAGAGGTTACTGCTCGAGAGAAGATACAAAAATGGCTTGTCGAAGCTAACGCAAACAGTGGCCATGAAAAGTTAGCGGCATCCTCGCTTTCCAAAGCGCTAGATCTCGGGGCTGAATGCGGTTATCACGAGTACTTTTTGCGCCAAATCCATCTTTATCCGCTCATAATTAAAGCCGCCGCTGTTAAACCGACCATTTATCTAGAAAATCTCGCAAAAGATATGAGCGATCGGATACATGTGATCACACACTCATCCGGTGAGATGGAAGAGAAACTTACTAACCGTGAGTTAGAGATTCTCAAGCACCTCAACAGCGGCAATGCCATTAGCTCCATAGCGAAATCTCTGCATATTTCACAGAACACAATGAAGACGCACCTTCGCAATACCTATCGCAAGTTAGGTGCCGATGGCCGCCATAGCGCCGTTGATAAAGCTAAGAAGCTCCTACTTATTTAAGTTTCCAAGGCCTAGGCAGGGTAGGAATCACCCCTAACTCAACCCCACCGGCCTCCTTTGTTACGAATATCGTTATGAAGTCGACGCTCAAGTGCAAGCCCCTCCTATTGTGCTTTTACGGGCATTTCGGGCAGAATCCTTCCACCAAAGGCGCTGGTGTGGGGTAGGTCGACTCTCCACATTGAGCCTTAACTAACCCTCGAGGAGAACAAATGAAACTAAGACGTAGCGCAAAGTTTGCGCTCGCAACTGCGGCTTCAGCGGCGCTGGCGGTCTCACTGCTAACACCTGCTCAGGCTGCAACTCGTTCGACGATCATTCTGAGTTCAGCAGGAGACATCACATCGTTGAACTCATCTACACAAGATGGAAATACTACTTATAACAATATGCCAGCCTCATTAACTGGCATGGGATTTTCATACTACAACGCGGATGCCGAACTTATAATGAATACAAAGTTCGGAAAAATGCAGATTGTTAAGAAGACTGCAACTGATTTCCGAATTAAGTACACAATCGTACCCGGGCAGCAATGGTC
>JBILUX010000117.1:0-4117 GCA_044370765.1 Candidatus Planktophila sp.
ATTAAATGAATGCTTGAGTGCTTTTAGTGCAGTTGGTGATAGCGCGCAAATTTTCAGCGCCCATTCCATTGATGCCTTCATCAGTTGATCCGGCTCTACAACTTTGTTTACCAATCCCCAACGCTCGGCAGTTACCGCGTCATACTGTTCGCATAAAAACCAGATTTCACGGGCGCGTTTTTCTCCGACTACTCGTGCCAAGTAAGCGCTTCCAAAACCGGCGTCGAAAGAGCCAACGCGTGGTCCCACTTGACCGAACTTGGCGTTAGTCGATGCGATTGAAAGATCTGCAAGGACGTGTAATACATGTCCTCCTCCGATTGCAAAACCATTGACCGCGGCGATAACAGGCTTTGGAACCGCTCTGATCATCTTATGTAAGGCCTCTATTTCAAACATTCCAGTTTCAGTTTCGCCATAGCCGCCGCTTTCAGCACGCTCTTTTTGGTCTCCGCCTGTACAAAATGCCTTCTCGCCTGCGCCAGTAAGGATTACCGCACCTACCGCTGAATCAACCCAGGCGCGTTTGAAAGAGCTAAGAAGCTCATCTACGGTACGTCCTCGAAGCGCGTTATAACGCTCTGGGCGATTAATGGTGATTATTGCAACGCCCTGATTAATTACATACGTTGTATCGGTCAACTCATTAATAGAAATCATTGCATAACCCTATCCTTGAACCGTTGATTAAGCCGAAACCTCGATGGCCACTGCTATTCCCAAGCCAACACCAATACAGGCGGCAACAATTCCAATGCCCCCGCCTCTTCGCTTTAACTCTCGTGCACAGTCGATAATCACTCGGGATGCAGATGCACCAACCGGATGCCCAATCGCGATGGCCCCGCCATTAACATTGACGCGGCTGCGATCAATCTCGGGTATTTCATGTAGAACAGTTAAGACCATTGAAGCAAAAGCCTCATTAATCTCCCATACGGCAATATCACCAACGCTCAGACCAAGCTTTGCAAGAAGTTTATGGATGGCACTTACCGGTGCCAAAGAGAATTGATCGGGATCGGTTGCAGTAACTTGCGAGGCCAAGATTTTGCCAATCGGTTCAACCTCAAAGAGCTCTAAATTTTTGCGATTGGTGATTATCGCTGCAACAGAGCCATCGTTTAATGGAGACGAGTTACCTGCCGTGCCGGAACCACCGGGTGAAAATACGGACGGCAGCTTCCCTAAAGTTTCCATTGAAGAATCTGGGCGAATTGATTCATCGCGGTTGACAGTACCGAACGGTAAAACCCAATCTGTGTGCAAACCCTTGTTCCAGGCCTCATTGGCTAAAACGTGTGAGCGCACCGCCCACTCATCTTGTTCATTGCGCGATATTCCAAGGCGCTCAGCAACAACTTCTGAACATCTTCCTAGACTTTGTGTCCAATTAGATTCCATGAGGGGATTTGTAAGTCTCCAGCCGACCGTGCTCTGGTGAAAAGTGGGATCAGTTGGCTCGTCTCTACTTGTTCGCTCAACAATCCAAGGAGCGCGACTCATGCTTTCAACGCCACCGGAGATAATCAGCTGCGCATCTCCAGATTTAACCGCTCTAGCACCTTGAATAAATGACTCTGCACCAGAACCACATAATCTATTAACAGTCAGACCAGGCACGCTCTTAGGCAGACCCGCTAGAAGCGAGCCCATTCGAGCAACATTTCGATTGTCTTCACCGGCTCCATTTGAGTCGCCGATAATTACATCATCTATCTGGGCTGGATTAATCTGTGGATTTCGCGCCATCAGATTTCGCAAGGTAAAACCGAGGAGATCATCGGGGCGCGTCGTAGAGAGGCCGCCAAAATACTTTCCAAAAGGGGTCCGAACTGCACTTACGATGAACGCCTCAGGAGTTGTCATATGGCGTATTATTGCCTATCGTTAGAAAAACGCACCATGTATTGTGTCCTTATTACTCTTGGAAATAGACCATAGATATGGAGCCACCACTTTTATGGCAATGAGGGTTCTTGTAGTTGGGGCTGGCCGCGGAATAGGGCGAGCAATCTCAATCCAGTTGCTGGATTTAGGCCATGACGTCGCCTTATGTTCTAGAACCCAATCCGATCTTGACGTTCTCATCGATGGGCGAATCAATAAAACTCTAGCAATTGTCGCTGATGTGACTTCCCCAGGCGCGGCCGACGAGGTTATTTCGACTGTAGTTAATGCATGGGGTGGAATCGATGTACTCATTCTCAATGCGGGCGACGGTGCCAGTGCACCAATAGACAAGACTTCGGATCAGATGTGGAATCACATGATCGACCTGAATCTGAGTGCGCCTTTTAGATTTATGCGAGCTGCTGTGTCACATATGAAGCTGGCTCAAAGCGGTCAAATAATTGTGATCGCTAGCAAAGCGGGATTAGTCGGTGAGCCAAATGTTGCGGCGTATACGGCGGCAAAACATGGAGTTGTAGGTCTAGTTCGAGCGGCATCAAGTGAGCTTTCACGTTATGGAATTACTGTCAATGCGCTCTGTCCAAGCTATGTAGATACACCAATGACGCAACGAACATTGGCGGCAGCAGCAGCTAGAACTGGTAAAGCGATTGATGAAGTTAAGACGGCGCTCGAATCAAAACTCTCGGGAGGACGCTTACTAACGGCAGATGAAGTTGCAGAGGCCGCTATTTTATTCATTGGAGATTCTACAAAGACTGGAATAACTCAACTGCTCGAAGGAGGGCATTAGTATGACAATCAAGAAAATAAACCCAGAAACACTTGCCCCTCCAATCGGTTTTTCTCACGCAGTTATTGCTGAAGGGAAAAATATATTTCTTGCAGGACAGACGGCTTTGAATAAAGAGGGCGTCATCGTCGGCGACACTATTGTCAGCCAATTTGAAAAGGCGCTGATTAACCTAGTTACAGCGTTGCGCGAAGCTGGCGGTACCCCTGAAGATCTCGTAAAAATAACTATATTTGCAGTGGATCCAGTTGACTATCGTGCGCACTCCCGAGAGATTGGGAAAACGTGGCAATCACTGTTGGGTAAGAATTATCCTGCAATGACCCTCGTAGGTGTTACTAGGCTGTGGGATGACGCCGCTCTCGTTGAAATTGAAGGAATAGCTTGCATCTAATGAATGATCTATCCCTTTTATGGAGAGCCACATCGATTGCAATTATCGGCGCTACTGAGCGTGAAAATGCGATGGGCAGAGCTCCGATTGAATATTTGCAAAGATTTGGATTCTCTGGGGATATTTACCCCATCAATCCCAAGAGTTCCACGATCCTAGGTTTACCAAGTTATGCGAAGATTTCTGACGTACAAAGTGAAATTGATTTAGCGCTAATCATGCTCCCTGCAGCTTCTGTAGAAGCGGCCTTGATTGAGTGCGCAGGTTCAGGTGTCAAAGTCGTCATTGTCATGTCATCGGGCTTTGGTGAATCTGATGAAGCTGGAAGCTTGGCGCAAAATAGATTAGTAGAGATTGCAAAGGATGCTGGTATGCGCTTAGTTGGACCCAACTGTATTGGGTCGGTCGGCGGTGCTCATAAATTAGTTGCATCATTCTCGCCAGTGTTTTCATCGTCAACGACGACAGTGGAAGCTGGAAACATAGCCCTTGTTAGCCAATCAGGCGCCCTTGGTTATGGGATGTATTCACTCGGAATTGAACAAGGAGTGCCTCTTGGTGTCGTGGTAACCACCGGCAATGAAGCAGATGTCACCAACCTTGAAGTTGCACAAGCGTTGGCCGACGATGCTTCGGTTTCTGCGATTCTTCTATATGCAGAGTCACTCACGGATGTTGAAGCCCTCCGCACGATATCTGCAAAGAAGCCCACTGCAATTCTAAAAGTTGGCCGATCGGCCCAAGGCGCAATAGCAGCAGCCTCACATACAGGTGCGCTTGCAACTGAAGATCGAATTATCGATGCCGCGATAAAAGCCACAGGAGCCGTTCGTGTTGATGATGTTGAACAGCTTTTGGATGCGGGATTAATCTTTGCCTCTGGGGTTAAATCCCTTGGAAAACGAGTGGCGATTATTACTACTTCTGGTGGTAGTGGAATCCTTGCTACCGATGCGTTAGAAAAAAATGGTTTAGAACTCGCAGTGTTAGCACCAGAGACACTCACCGCACTAGCA
>JBILUX010000118.1:0-4116 GCA_044370765.1 Candidatus Planktophila sp.
AGGAAGTTGAGAGATAGGTGCTGCAATTTGTTCTGCGGTTTGATCGTGAAGTAATCGACCTAAGAAACCTGAATACGAACGACGTGGAAGTAAAAGCGTAAGTTCAACATCAGCCTTATCGGTCATACGAATTGCATAATCCAGAGCGGAATTAGCCAAACGTCTATCCGGACAGTCAATGAGCTCAAGAGTCACATCATCTAGCGCATCTGATGCAGCCCACGCTGCTTGAATAGCCTCGGCGCGACGGTCATCGATAACAAAATGAACGGCTGTGAGATTGCGAGGATTAAGACTGCGGGCATATCGAATCGCTCCAACAGTTGCTATGTCAACGCTATCGATAAGGACTGTTACATCGTGGCGCAAAATTGAAGTTGCTCGCTCATGCTCGCGCTTTACCGATAAGGCCTCTTGTTCGCGGGTGTACTGCCGGCGCAAACGAAGAAAAGTCATTACTAATATCGGTGCGGTCACTAGAACAAGCCAGGCGCCCTCAGTAAATTTCACCACGGAAAAAATAATTACAATGATTAGTGAAATTGAGCCTGCGAGAGCATTGATAAAGACCTTCGCCCTCCAAGCACCAGTACGGTTACGTAACGCGTGACGAGTCATGCCAAAACCTGCAAGACAGAAGCCGGTAAATACTCCGAGTGCATAGAAAGCGACAAGATGCTCGACAGATCCTGCGGTGAAGAGGACTAAAAAGACTCCCCCGCCAGATAGAAGAAGTATTCCATTTGAGAAAGCTAATCGGTGCCCGCGCTTAGTTAACTGGCGGGGCAGATATCCATCGGTTGCGACGAAATTGCATAGGAGCGGGAAGGCGCTGTAGGTCGTGTTTGCACCAGCAAAAAGAATTAACATCGTTGCAAGCTGGACCATGACGAACATAAAGGAACCAAAAGCGCCATCGCCAACAATCGTCTTTGCAATCTGAGAGATAACCGTTGGTGTACCTGTTTCATAAGGCATCGCATGAATTTTATGGGCAAACCAAGAGACTCCGAGAACTAGCGTGCCAAGCAAAAAGCTCATAGTTACCAAAGTGCGTCGAGCATTTACATGCTCTGGCTGTTGGAACAAGGCAACGCCATCAGAGATCGCTTCAAGTCCGGTCAGTGAAGAGCCACCATTTGCAAAGGCTCGCAACAAAATAAATATCGCAGCAAAGGTTAGAAGTCCCTGTTCCTGACCAAGCGGAACGGCCCCCTCGGCATTTGTCGCAAGCACTTCTAGAGTTCCATTGAATTGACGATACAAACCCATACCGAAGACAATGACCATGCAGCCAATAAAGAAGTAAGTAGGAAGTGCAAAGGCTTTGCCGGCCTCTTTAACACCGCGAAGATTTCCATAAGTTAACAGTGCGATGACAAGTAAAATCATGGGGATCTTCCACGAGTGGAGTCCTGGGAAAGTTGAAATAATCGCTGCAACTCCTGCAGCGGATTGAATGGCAACGGTCACGATGTAATCAAGCATCAAAGCAACGGCTGCAACCTGTGCAACAACCGGGCCAAAATTATCGCGCGAAACGATGTATGCCCCACCAGTTTTGGTATAAACATTTATGACGTTGCGATATGACAAGGTAATAATTGTAAGAATAACCAGAATGACTGCAGTCATCGGCATCAAAATCGCAAATGCTGCTAAACCAAAGGCAGGAAGTAGCGCAATGAGAATCTGCTCGGAGCCATATGCCGATGAAGAAATGCAGTCAGAGGACAAGATCCCTAAAGCAAAGCGTTTTTTTAGGCGTTGGTGACCAAGAGAGTGTCTGTTGAGTGCATTGCCAAGGAGCTTTCGTTTTATTTTGTAGGCAAACGAATCCTCTAGATGAGCATGGTCCTGGAGAACAACGGGACTAGGCGCATCATCCGTCCACGACTTTGGCACTAGAACTCCTTAATAGATTGCATTTAACGCAACTTCATTGCAATGGCTCTATCGTAGAGCGCACCAGCTACAACTTCTTGCAGGCGGAGCGTATGCTCGCCCTATGCAAACACAGTTATATATCGATGGCCAATGGGTTGAAGGCGCTAGCAAGGTCGCCGTTTATGACCCCAGCGACGGATCGGTAATAGCCGAGGTCTCTCTGGCATCTGATGCCCAGTGTGAAGCCGCCATCGCCGCAGCCGATTCCACTGCCATTTCGTGGGCCAAGACGGCGCCACGATTTAGATCAGAGATTTTGCGCAAAGCCTTTGAAATTATGACCAGTGAGCTTGAAGCAATTGCAACGTTGATTTCCCGTGAAAACGGAAAAGCGATGCCAGATGCTCGCGGAGAAGCGGGATATGCAGCTGAATTTTTCCGATGGTTTGCAGAAGAGGCTGTTCGCACCCCAGGTGATTTCCGCAAATCTCCATCAGGGGACAAACGCATCTTAGTAACGCACCAACCAATCGGTCTTTCCATTCTTATTACACCGTGGAACTTTCCTGCTGGAATGGCTACTCGCAAAATCGGCCCAGCAGTTGCTGCGGGCTGCACAATGATTCTAAAACCGGCAACCGAAACACCATTGACTGCAATGTATATCGTGGACATTTTGGAGCGCGCAGGTTTACCCAAAGGCGTTCTCAATTTGGTGCTACCAGAAAAAACTGGCCCAGCGATTTCAAAGATGCTGCATGACCCACGCGTTAAGAATCTTTCATTTACTGGATCAACTGAAGTTGGTCGCGTTCTACTTAAAGAGGCGGCCGACAACGTTATTCGTTGCTCGATGGAGCTCGGTGGGAATGCTCAAGTAATAATTCACGATGACGCCGATCTTGCTGTGACTATTCCGCAGTTACTTCTTGCCAAGATGCGCAACGGAGGAGCAGCCTGCACATCTGCAAACCGAATTTATGTACAACGCCCCATCGCCGATAAGTTCATCGCCGAGCTAACTAAATCAATGTCGGCATTTGTCATGGGCCGCGGCACGGATACAACGACAACGCTTGGTGCAAGCGTTTCAATGAAAGAGCGCAATAAGATCGCTGAAATCGTCGATGAATCAATCGCCGCTGGCGCAAAGGTACAAGTCGGTGGAACTAAACCCGATGGTGACGGTGCCTTTTACCCAGCTACCGTTCTAACCGTTGAAAAAGATAATCCAATTCTTAACCATGAAATCTTTGGACCCGTTGCACCAGTTGTAATCTTTGACACCGATGCCGAAGGTATCGCCTGGGCAAATGACACCGACTTCGGTCTTATTAGTTATGTATTCTCATCAAATTTAACCCGAGCACTGCGCACAGCAGAGGCGATGGAGTCTGGAATGGTCGCCATCAATAAGGGCGTTATTTCAGACCCGGCGGCACCATTTGGTGGAGTAAAGCAATCCGGCCTGGGTCGCGAAGGCGGCTTCGATGGAATTCACGAGTTCTTACAGACTAAATACATAGGCGTCGAGATCTAAGGGTTTTAAACATTCGTAGTCTTGTAAGTATTTCGTTACGTTTTTCAAGATGCCTTTAGCTTTTTCCTTAAATCCGTGTCGTCGATTTTCAATTTATTAACCAGGCCAATAATCCGACCTCTACCATTCGAAAAATATCGCAGGTCAAAGTATGGGTAGGAAAGGATGCAGTAACTCCCTGTTTCTTGGGGGTTTCGACCTTGAAGTGGGTAGTTCCAAATGACTTCAACCTCGCTCTGGGCAAAAAATTTAATAAGCTTTCTAATTCGGAATCTTGAAATTTCGCTGAGGTTTACCTCGCGTAGCTTTTCTTGAAACTCCGAAGAACCGTTCTTTCGTGCAGCATAGCTGACAACGTTTCCATTTAGAGAATAGACAATTTCACCATTGGCGATAGAACGTTTTAAATCTTGCGACTTTATGAGTTCAATAGCGTCAGACTTGTAAAGTTCACTCTTAGTTTCAAAAAGAAATCTATATAAAGCCAGCCGCTCGCGTTCGTGCAAGTGTTGTCCAAGAGTGAGAAGTTCTTCATAAAAACTCATGACCCTATTTTGCACTAATTCGACAGCTCAAGGGGTTGGGTATGTCAGAGACACCCGAGACATCAACTATGCGATTATGTTTGAAATGACTTTTGCAACCTTGTTGCCACGATTGGGTAAAACCTCTTTAAATTTAGCTGTGAG
>JBILUX010000119.1:0-4100 GCA_044370765.1 Candidatus Planktophila sp.
TGCGACAAAAGAGATCGAGCGATCTTTGGTATCGCCAACTAATGTTGTAAAAGATCTCCAACTTTTATTTACTTGTGTGTTTACTAACTCCGCTAATTGATCACCGGTGGCAGGAGTTGGCGCAGATCCTGCCCAACTCACGGTAACAATATCGATGGTTCGCTCATCAACGGCTATGGCAGGTGTTAAGCCAAGGCCGACAAAGCCGAAGCTCAGCGCAACTAATAACGATGTGCGCTTCACATGTACTGTGTTTTTGGCGGCGCCCTTACTATTCACGGGCGATACTTTATAGGCTCCACGAAGTATTTTCATGGCGATCTATAGCCCACACTTGGTAGCCCGTTAGTTCCTCCTGAGAAAACCACACGGCGGCATCAGTGCCGGCAACCATCACGGCAGTGGCAAGGGCATCGCATAACCAACCCTTATCGCCAACGATCGTCGCCGACTTTGCACCGATTGCAATCATCCCCGTATAGGGATCGCTGATATGTGCACCTCGTTCATATGTCCCGGATGTTGCAATTGCGCCATCAGTAATTTCAAATATTTTCAGAACCTCTTGCCGGTTATCGGGATTAACCACACCAATTTTCCATGGCTTAACTTTTGAATCAATGGGATCAAACCAACCGCCACGTAGCGTTAAATCGCCAGCGGCATTTACTTGTACGTGCTGCGCCCCGGCCGCCACCAACATATCGGCGCAGACATCAGCGGCCCATCCTTTAACAAGGCCCGATGGATCAAATCCACCAACAACGGCCCAAGGATCAAATGCTCCGTCACTTAAGTGTTTTGCCTGCCCGCATAAATCCCATACCTCTTGAACCAAAGGTGGACAGTCTTCGATGGCGGTTTTTCCTAGTCGCAGACGTGTAACCCATGAACCGTCAATGTAGGTAGAAAAATCCTCGTCAACGTTTCGGCAAAACTCAATTACTTTTTCAATGGCCGTATTTAATTCATCCTCGGAAACAATCATCGATGCGACATCCACATCAATAACCGTGCCCCATACGGGAAACTGTCTGCGCAGATGATTCATGGCTCGAGCCTATCCAACACCTTACAAACCAGCTTTAGCGAGCGCCCCTTGCAGAGATTTAAACCATCCATACGAAGTATATGAAGCCCCTGAGGCACCTTGAATATTGGCACTTTGCGCAGCTAGCGTTTGCTTCTTTAATACCGGAACCGCCATATTTGTGTAGCGATCATTCTTTCCAGTCGGTGCAACAATCGCCTTAGCATCGGTGATTTTTCCATTCACCACTGTTATCTCTACCTGAACATTTCCATACTGCACAAAAATACTTGGGCCAACAAATGTGCCATTCACTCCGGCTGGTGCGGGTGCAGCCGTTGTTACTGCCGGTGCTGGATCTGTTGCTACAGAGCCCGCATTGGAGTTGTTGTTCGTATTTGAATTAGAGTTTGTTCCTGCGCCAGCCGATCCCTTTGCAGGCTTTGTTCCTGCAGGCTTTGTTGCCGCTGCTTGTGTTGGAGTTGCAGTTGCACTCGAATTAGCCGCTGGCGCCGATGATGGTGCAGTATCAACCGCACCACTACTAACAGCTCCAATGCCTGCCATAGATAGAGAGTTTGTTCCCGATAGCTGTGGAGGTGTTATTGACATGACGGCGCCAAGGCCGCCTAACGTGCCACCTGCGATTAGTAATCCGCGCTTCATCTCATACCTCGATTCGTAATCCCACCATGGATTTACATGTCATATAAAAGCCCACTTGCCTGAGGAGTTTCTGAGAACCGCCGCAGAGCCACCATTGAAAATAGCTGCTCTTTACCTCTTCAGGCAGACCTTAGATATTTCTCTAGGGCTTCACGAATAATCGCCGAATGGCTTTCCCCTCGGCGCTTTGCCTCTCTATCAAGTGCCTTCTTGAGCTTTACGGGGACCCTGGCTTTAATCTGAGGAGATTCGACCGATTTCGCCGATAGTGATGGCCGCCCCACGGCTTTTTTAACTGCCTCTTCGGCCATTTTCGCCGCTAGGGCATTGGTTAGCCGCTTGCCATTCTTCAAGCGAATAACTTCGCGATTTAGATCAACATCGGGGCCAACTGTGTACTTGGTCTTCACCTTTGCGGCCATCTTTTCTTCCCCCTTCTAAATTCTGTTGGCATGACATGTGTTACCAGTAAATAATCTTCAAGTTCTACCGCGACTATTTCTAACTCAAGTCCTCGATCATCTCTGGCAACCCATACTCGCTGAATCTTCCCATCTTCTTCGCCACTGATTAATGTGAAAGGAAAATTTTCAATCACATACATCGCCCGTGCTTTGCCAATTCGGTGCTTTCGCGCCGATTGGGTGAATTTGATATCCATCCCAGCAATTTAGAGTCTACTACCGACAGCGATAATTGTGTACCCCATAATTATGAGGAAATTGTGGATAACATGGAAAAGCAAAAACTTGGCAACACCATCACCGCGGCCAAGGTTGCGGATTTTTACTCCTTATGGAAGGCGAAGGCCTCATCGTGGAAGCGATTCTTTGGAACCCCTGCATCTTCGGCAGCCTTACGAACGGCGCTCACCAAGGCTTCAGGTCCACAAATATAGATATCGGAATCGGCGAACTGCGGAACTAACCGCGTCAAAGAGCGTGCATCCATTGGGTGGTTCTTGCGCGATCCAACTAAGTAATGGATACGGATAGAGCCGGCGCTATTAAAGGCCAAGTAATCCAGCTCATCGCGCAGCACCAAGTCCTCCTCTTTAGAGGCTCGATAAATCAGATCCATCTCGACTCCACCGTTGAACTCATCCATCAACGCGCGTACGGGCGTGATTCCCACGCCTCCGCCGACCAAGACAACATGCGGGCGAGTGCTTCGCCCTGCTGTAAATGCTCCGTACGGACCCTCAACAAATACCCGTGTTCCAGGTTTTAAAAACGCTAACGAGCGAGAGTGATCGCCTAAATCTTTAACAGTGATTCGCATTAGGTGTTCGGTAGGGGCCGCCGATAATGAATAAGGGTGCGACATCAAAGCATGTCCACGCGTTAAGAAGCGCCACCCAAAGAACTGACCACCCTGCGCGCCAAGCTTGTGCAGGTTTCGGCCCTTCATAATGACCGAAATTACGCCTGGGCCTTCAACAACAACTTTCTCCACTTTCAAATTCACTTTCATCGAACGCACTAATGGCACACCGAAGCGCCAGTAGATAATAGAAAAGGCCATCAAGATATAGAGCGAAGTCCAATAAGCACGGTTAAGGGGATGTCCAATAAACATCTGGCCATTAACGACCTGGTGCATGAATGATGCGGCGATGGCAAAGTAGGTATAGATATGAATTATCCACCACGTCTCATAACTCATCTTTGCGCGTGCTTTTTTATACGATGTAACGCCAGCTAGAACCATCAAGAAAAATCCAGCTAATGCAAACCACATCCAATCAAAAGTTAGAAGCATCTCCCACAACTCTTTATAGAGTGGAATCGAATCCTGTCCAGCAAAAGAGATAATCACTAACAGAACATGCGCACCGATTGCATACAGTGACCATGGTCCCAATTTGCGATGCCACGTTACTAAGCGATCGTGGCCAACACCGCGTTCAACCCATGGAATTCGCGCAACTAGAAATACGCCCGTGATTGCGAAATACGTGCCGACCAGTGCAAGCAGGCGAGATAGAGATGCCATGTTTGCATAGACCGATGTGAAATCGCTTTTGCGTACCGTTGTTAACTGCAGCGCAAGCGTTAGACCAAGTCCAGCCCCCAGCAGCAAGGCCGCCCAGTCGGTGCCGGCGCTTGAGTGCTTATAGATACGGGTTGGTTGGGTCATAGGGCTATTAGATACCTATTTCCTGAGAAGCATCTGGGTGCCAGCGGTGAGCCCAATGGATTTAAGGCTTAGTACCCGCAACCCACATATTCCCAAGAGGGACTATCACTTTTATTTTGCCGAGCAAAGTGCCGACTGGACTTTCCAAGACGCGCTTACGGAAAGTACGAGAGATCGGGATCAAGTGCAAAATGTAGGCCAATGAGTAGTGATTGTTATATGCACCAGAGCGCACATCGATAAAGCCAATCTTCTCAAACAAAGC
>JBILUX010000120.1:0-4079 GCA_044370765.1 Candidatus Planktophila sp.
GACATGAGCCGTACATCAAAGAATGATCCACGCCTTGAGGCATATGCCACTGTCGATGAAGCTAACTCCTCTATCGGTGTCGTTCTTTCCACTGACGAGTTAAGTGAATCTGTTCGCGCACTTTTGGTCCGAATTCAAAATGACTTATTTGATGTGGGTGCCGATTTATGTACGCCCATAGTTGACTCTCCAGCCTTTGAGCCGTTGAGAGTTTTGGAGTCACAAGTGGTGTTTCTGGAGGAGCAGATAGATCTCTACAACGCAGATCTTGAAGCTCTTCGCTCCTTTGTATTGCCATCAGGTACGGCCGCAGCAGCGCACTTACATGTAGCTCGAACCGTGGTTCGACGTGCAGAGAGATGCACATGGGCGGCAATTCACGCATTTGGTGGTGGAGTTAGCCCAATAACTGCAAAGTATTTAAATCGCTGCTCTGATCTTCTCTTTGTTTTAGCCCGACACTCCAATAAAGAGCGTGGAGATCAGCTGTGGGTACCAGGTGCCAATCGCTAATTATTAATCGCTGAATAAGTAGATGAGGGAATCTTTTCACTCGTTGCATCGTGATGGCAGTTAGCAGAAAATCTAGAGACTACCCGATTTAGCTCAAGGGGTTCTTGACTAATCAAGAGAACAGTTGTTATTACCCTAGGTGCTGATTCCTTTACTAACGTTCGAACAGTTCCAAAAGTAACCAGAGTTTTATCATCGGCTTCACCTACAAGTTTTGCAGTGATCTCCCACCAGGTACAGCCATTAAGCGAAGCAATTTGAAGAGCACCACATGAATACTTTTCGCAGATTCGTACACCATCTACAAGTTGTGCTAACTGACGAGCAAGAGCGGCGCTATTAGAAGCGATTCCAACAAGCTCTTTCGCCGTTGGAATCTTGGCATACACCTCACCATTGGATTTAAAACCAGCAGGCGGCCACTTTGGCGAGGGAGACGGGGATAGTTTTGATTTCTTCTTAACAACAGGCTTCTTAGCTGGGCTAGCTTTTTTAGTCGCCGTGACCTTAGGTGACGGCGATTTAGTGGCTCCTTGAGCCGCAGGAGAGATGAGTGCGGCGACTACGAGGAGTGCGATTAAACGCTTAATCTCGGTCCCACTTGAATTTTCGGACCGAGAAGAAGATTCCGATAATGAGCCAGATAACTAGAACGGCAAAGCTCCGCTCATTTTCCCAAGATTTTGCTACCTCTTGAGTCGCAAAAGAATCGGGCAGAAAGACTGAACGCATTCCTTGGGTAAGCCATTTAAGAGGGAAGATTGAGGCAAACTGTTGCATCCAAGAAGGAAGTTGAGTAAAGATAAAGAAGACTCCGCTAAAGAACTGCAAAATAATAACAATAGGGGAGACAACGGCAGATGCACCGCGGCCACTCTTTGGAATGACCGAGAAAGCGATTCCGAGCGCAGTTGAGCAGGCACTTCCTAAGAGCGTCAGCCATGCAAATGTGATCCACTTGTTAATATCGCTTGGCATAGCGATACCGAAGAATGCAGCGCCAATACCGAGCAGCATAAGAATCTGAACAACCATACTTACGAAAACCAGGATTGCCTTTCCAATGAAATAACTTGATGCCGGCATTGGAGTTCCGCGAAGGCGCTTGAGTGCACCGAAATCGCGCTCCAGTGGAATTGTAATTGCTAAGCCTTGAAACCCTGTATTTACCAGACCTGAAGCGATCATTCCGGCGAGGAAGTATTGAGAGAAAGTTACATTGGGTGCAATTGTGTCGGAAAATACTGAGCCAAAAATTACAAGGAGAATTACTGGAAACAAGAGAGTAAAGATGACAGATTCGCGTTGGCGGAGAAACTGTCGTATCTCTAATCCGCCTCGGCGGATACCTAGGGAAAGCGCACTAGGTATCTTATTCATGGGTTAAGCCAATCATCGTTAAATAAATATCTTCCAGAGAAGGTCGAGTAACGGTCAGCTCTGGAATCTCACCGTTAAATTGCGTCATTAGATTGCTTACTAAAGCCGTTGGATTATTGGTTGCCTCTGATTTGGTTTCATTGCCATAACGCCATGTGACTAATGCTTGAGCGGTACTGCGCCCACCTAGTTCGGCAGGCGTTGCAATTTCGAGTATCTGACCATTGTTAATCACGCCCACACGATCAGCTAGAGCTTCTGCCTCATCTAAATAGTGAGTAGTTAAAAGGATTGTTGTCCCATTTCCGCGGAGCTTTTGAATCAGCGCCCAAAATGAACGACGTGCTTCGGGGTCAAAGCCCGTTGTGGGCTCATCAAGAAAGAGAAGTTCTGGGTTACCGATGATGCCAAGTGCGACATCAAGACGGCGACGTTGACCCCCAGAGAGCTTTCGGATGAGTGAGCCGGCTTTTTCATCCAGTCCTACAGAGTTAATCACCTCCGCGACGTTGCGCGGATTGGAGTAATAACCGCTGAAATGCTCAATGGTTTCAATAACCGTTAAATCACCCGAATCCGATGTTGACTGCAAAACAATGCCGATCCGATTACGCCATTCGCGTGCTGCATAGCCCTCCTCGCGTGGATCAAAACCTAGAACGCTCACATCGCCACTATCGCGCGATCTAAAACCTTCAAGGATTTCAACGGCTGTAGTCTTGCCTGCACCATTTGGACCTAGGAGGGCAAATATTTCACCGGTGGCGATTGAGAGATCGATTCCTTGAACTGCATGGACGTCACCATAGCTTTTTCTTAATCCAGTGACCTCAATCGCGTTCATAGTCGGATAGTACTATGTAAAATACTGTGAGAAAATAACCCCATGAGTCCGCGCAGAAACTACCCCAAGAATAAGCGGCCGAAGTCAGATGATCGTGATGTTGCGACATCGAATCAAAGCTTCGAAGAGCATCAAGAAGGTCTTTATACGGTCCGCAAATTAACAGGATCGGGATCAAATAAACCATATCGCTGTCCAGGATGCGATCAGATGATTCCACTTGCAACTCCGCACGTAGTCGCCTGGTTAGAAGATGATGAAGAGAGTCGTCGCCATTGGCATAGTGCATGTTGGGCAAAGAAAGATAAGCGCAGACCTAATACAGAGCGAACGCGAAACGCTCCAAGATATTAACGCTATTTGTTTTTAACCCAAACGTCCCTTAAGGAGTTTGGTTAATTTAATTACTAATGCATCATCTTGGGGACGGCGTTTGAAACTTAAGAACTTCAGAGGTAAGTAAAAGCGAGTCCGAACAACAGTGCGGGCAAATGTGTACTCCAAGAGCCCCTCAGGTCCATGTACCCGGCCTGAGCCGCTATCTTTTACTCCACCGAAGGGCACTGAAGCGATAGCTGCGAAGGCGAAAGTGGAGTTAATTGCGACCATTCCGCACTGCAACTGTGATGCGATTTTCTTGCCTTTTCGCTTTGACCAGACATTGGCTCCAAGGCCATAACGTGAAGCATTTGAAAGATCGACAGCCTCGCGCATCGTTGCAACTCGATTAATAATAATTATTGGACCAAATGTCTCTTCTCGTATGGCCGTTGAACTCTCTGGAACATCGATGAGGACAACTGGTTGTACGAAAGGCGCTGCAACTGACTTAGGCCCACCGTAGACACATGTTCCGCCATCGGCAATTGCCGCTTTTATGTGAGATTGAATAGTTTTAATTTGAGATGGCAACGTTGCAGGTCCATAGTTTGCTTCCCCTGGCGCACCGGCATGAATCGTTGGGGCAAGTTCAATGGCTCGAGCAATGAACTCATCGGCGACCAATTCTTCGACATATACACGCTCAGCACCGATACATGACTGTCCGGCATTTGCCATGGCAGACCACATCGTTGCATCGACTGCTCGTTTAACATCGGCATCGGCTGCCACGATTACAGGATCCTTGCCACCGCACTCAAGAACGACTGGGACCATTACCGAGGCACATTGTGCGGCTACAAGCTTTGCCGTACGGGTTGAGCCCGTAAATGAGAGCTTGTCGATTCCACTTCCACAGAGCGCTCCACCTGTTTCACCTAAACCTGTAATTGTTGTGAAGATATCGGCGAAGGGTGCGACTTCATTAAAGCTCTCCTCGAGCCACATGCCTACGCCCGGT
>JBILUX010000121.1:0-4007 GCA_044370765.1 Candidatus Planktophila sp.
AGAT
This sequence comes from Candidatus Planktophila sp., assembly GCA_044370765.1. Lineage (GTDB taxonomy): Bacteria > Actinomycetota > Actinomycetes > Nanopelagicales > Nanopelagicaceae > Planktophila. The sequence continues at coordinate 5 of JBILUX010000121.1, forward strand.
CACCTTCGATTTTGAAGTTTGCTTCAATGTATTCGCGAAGCTTTGCAAGATCAGTCTCTTGCAAATCCTTAACGCGAATATCTGGGCTAATGCCAGTTGCTGCTAATGTTTTTTGAGAACGGGTAAGACCCATTCCAAAAATATAAGTGAGTGCGACTTCTAAGCGCTTTTCGCGCGGAAGATCGACACCGACGAGACGTGCCATTTATCTACCTATCTGTATCCGGAGGTCCTCCGCATTGCTGTTCTCTGGCCTACCGGACCAAAGGTCTTCAGTAATTTCTTACTGAAGTCGCAATACGAGTTAGTTAGTACTTAGCCTTGACGTTGCTTGTGACGAAGATTTTCGCAAATGACCATGACGCGACCCTTGCGGCGAATGACTTTGCACTTATCGCAAATCTTCTTAACGCTTGGATTAACCTTCATGTCTTTGTGCTCCTTCGTTACTTATAACGGTAAATAATTCGACCTTTTGTAAGGTCATACGGACTCATTTCCACGATCACACGGTCAGCCGTCAAGATGCGAATGTAGTTCTTTCGCATCTTTCCGCTGATGTGAGCGAGGACTTTATGTCCATTAGTTAGTTCCACACGAAACATCGCGTTAGGTAAAGCTTCAGAAACGGTGCCTTCCATTTCAATGGCGCCATCTTTGCTAGCCAATCTGTACCCACAATTCTGTTTAAGCGTGAAACAAGCGAAGTTGTAGTTTAGAGGTCGGGCTTGAATAAGGGAAATCGGCCCTATTAAATGACAACGGTGTAACTCAGACCACAATCCCCAGTATGAAAGGCTACAGAAACAGCCTACTTAGCTCGAATTCGGGCAGCCACAGCCTGAGCAATCACGGCCGAGGAGCCAAATGCTCGAATTAAGTTCTTAGGTACGAATTCACGGCTCGGCCAGCCCATGTCAATGAATATCGCCTCTGGAAAGCGCTCATTCAATCGCTTCAGTGTCGCAAGCAGCGGTGCATCACGATAAGCATCTCTAAAAGCCACCACTAACTTCTTCGTTGCAAGGGTTTCAGCATCGCTTGCATGAATGTCGCAGGCAATTCCTACAGCACGTAACTCTCTATGCATACCCCATGAAACATCACCGGCGGCGATAGTTGGTTTGGTTCCTATCTCCACCAAGTTAATGGCACCTGGTTCTAATTCAACCGATCCGGATACTTCAAACCCATGGATTAAATCTTTAAAATCTACGGCAGCGGTTGCAACGCCCTTAGTTTTATTGACTGAGCGCCAAGAAATGATTCGCTGTTCGGATTCTTCTAGTGACTTAGTTGGTAACGCTCCTGAATCGACTGCTGATTTGATCCAGTCAAAACTTGAAGAAACAAACTGAGATTGATCACCCATTCCAGAAAAACACAATAGATCGGAACCGGCCCCTAAAGCCTTAAGTGCGGACTCATGTATTTTTGTGGGGCCTCCGATTGCGCCCATATCAAGGGCATCAGTGACTATCAAACCATCAAAATCCAAAACTCCACGTAAGTAATCTCGTATTACCTTACTTGATAATGATGCAGGAAATTCCCTGTCCAGCGATTCAGCAACTAGATGGCCAATCATGATGGCAGCAACTCCAGATTCAATTGCATGCTTAAATGGAGATATATGTTGAGATTCATAATCTACTAAAGCCAACTTTATATGCGGCAAATCATGATGGGAATCTTCAAGAACTGCGCCGTGACCAGGGAAGTGTTTAACGCACGCTCCAACTCCAGCACTTTGCAATCCCTTAACGGCGGCTGCAACATGGCGCGTGACAACATCAGTTGACATTCCAAATGAACGAACGCCAACTATTGGGTTATTCTCGAAGGCGACAACATCCGCGACCGGTGCATAAGTTATGTCAATCCCGATTTCGCGCAAGATAGTACCCATGGAGTTATACGAGCGATATGTGAGATCTTCATCATCGCATTGGCCTAATAGCGCTGGTGTTGGGTATCGGCTTCCCTCGCGAACAAATAGACGCGTTACATCCCCACCCTCTTCATCAATAGTAATAAGAACATCAGGGTTATAACTGCGAAGATCTTCAATTAGATTTGCAGCTGCTTCAAAATTAGGGGTGTTTGACGCAAAGAGGGTGACCGAACCCAAACCATTCTCCAACCAAGGCTTAATCCATTCAGGAACAATTGCACCGCCAAAACCTGGTGAAAATGTTGAAAGTATCGTGCGATCAAGGGCCGTTGATGGTTTCATTGCTACCCCTTTACCGCCCCGGCTGTGACGCCAGTAGCGATTTTGTCCTGAATGAGCGAGAAGAAGATAACTACAGGAATCGCAGTTAAGGTCGAGGCAGCCATGAGTGGACCCCAGTCAGTTCCAAATCTATTTGTAAATCCCGCTAACCAAATTGGCATTGTTGCTTTGTCTTGGCTTGAGAGCAAAATGTAGGCTAACAGAAATTCATTCCAAGCTTGAATAAATGCAAATATCGCAGTTGCGACTAAGCCAGGCGCCATTAATGGAAATAGGACCAGTCGATATGCCTGAGGCTTTGTGCATCCATCTACTAATGCGGCCTCTTCAAGCTCTACCGGGATATTTATTAGAAACCCACGCAGAGTCCACACGACAAAGGGCAGGATAAAGGCGATATAGGTCAAAATCACGCCCGCCAATTTATCTGTCAAATTTAACCTGGAAAGTAGTAGATAGAGTGGAATTAAGAGTGCTGATAATGGAAGCATCTGTACGAGCAAGATACTCGCAACATAAATCCGCTTACCTTTGAACTTCATGCGAGCAACAGCTATAGATGCAAAAAGGGCTACAAATAAGCTAATAAGTACCGTGAAGAAAACAACAATCACCGAATTCCAAAGCGCTTGAGTAAAACCCTCTTTAGTTACCGCCTCTGTATAATTCGACAGTGAGAATGAGCGGGGAAACAATGTTGGATTAGTTGAGAGAATGTCACCTTTAGGTTTAAAGGAAGTGCTGACCATCCAATAAACAGGAAAGCCCATCAAGACAATTGCAAACAACCCTGAGATATTTGAAAATATGGAACTATTCGGGCGTTTCATTCATCCCCCATCCGCATCATTTGCCGCAAGTAATAGCCAGTCACTCCTATAAGGGCAAAAATCATGATTAACGAGATTGCAGAACCCATGCCATATTCACTTAAACCAAAGGATTTCTGGAAGGCATAAATAGCCATTGTGTAATATTCAGCAGAAGGACGACTATCTAAGAAGATCCAGATATGTGAAAAGACTTGGAAATCCCAAATTGTCGAGAGGGAAATCAAAATAATGTAGACCGGCAAAAGCATTGGAAGAATGATATTTCTAAATACCTGACGGGAATTTGCACCATCGATCTCTGCCGCCTCAATTAGATCCTTTGGAACTTGAGTTAGCGCAGCATAAATACTGATTGTTATAAAAGGCAGTGCGCCCCATGCAACACAGCCGCCAATAATCATAAAGCCTGAAAAAGTATTAACAAAGTAGTTGTGATTATCCATCTCAAAGCCCAGCGAGTTAATCAGAGCAGTGACAATGCTGAAATCAAACGAAAAAAGCCAACGCCAAACAGAGATTGAAACTAACTGTGGCATGGCCCAAACGAGAATTAGTACGCCATTGAGAACTCGGCGTAATCCCGGGTGCATCTTGACCATCAAATGGGCCAGCCAGCCACCAACGACAATTGAAACTGAAACCATTCCAAATGTGAAAAGTAGTGATCGCCTTAGAATTCGCCAAAACTCAGGATCTTTTAAAGTTTCGCGGTAGTTTTCTAGCCCAATGAAAGTTCCTTTGCCAGCGATAATTTCCGCAAGCCCATATCTTTCAAATGATAATGAAATCAACTTATAGACAGGAAATCCAAGGATTATGCCTAGTGCAATAAGACTTGGTGCAATTAGCAAGTAGGGCCATGGCTTAAATCTGCGGGGACTAGTAATCCGCGCAAGACTGGTACTCAGTGAGGCCTCCTTAGAAAATTTATTGT
>JBILUX010000122.1:0-4006 GCA_044370765.1 Candidatus Planktophila sp.
CGTGGTCTATCAGCTGGTGAAAAGCGCATGCTCGCCAAGGCGAAGCAGATCCTTATTTCAGAGCTCGCTCTTGCTGAGCGTACCGATGAAGAGAAGGCTGCAGTAATCCTTGACGAGGTTCTAGCCTCATAATTTAAATGTCTGTAACCGCGATCATCGCTGCCGCTGGCAGTGGTGAAAGATTCGGTGCAGGTTTCCCAAAGGCGCTTATTCAATTAGGTGATCGCACTCTCTTAGAGCATGCCGTTGCATCTCTTGCCCCAGCGGTAGACGAAATAATCATTTGTGCACCAGCAGGATTTGAAAAACAAATCAGTGAGCTCGTTGGTGAGGGAATTATCGTTGTTACAGGCGGTGCTACACGGTCGGCAAGTGTGCGAAATGCATTAGCTGTCACCACTGGAGAATATGTTTTGGTTCATGATGCCGCACGCGCCATGGCAAGCAGTGATTTAGCCCGTCGAGTAATTGCTGCGCTAAGAGATGGTGCCGAAGCGGTAGTTCCAGCGATTGCAGTTGTAGACACAATCAAAGTGGTTGGCGTTGATGGTTATGTTGCATCAACTCCTGCGCGTGCATCACTTGTAAGCGTTCAAACTCCTCAGGGATTTAAAACCTCTGCGCTTCGTCAAGGGCATGCGACAAATCCAGAGGCAACCGATGATGGCGCACTCATCGAAGCTAACGGTGGGAAAGTCCGGGTTATCACCGGTGAAGAACGAGCGTTAAAAATAACCAATCCAGTGGATTTAAATACAGCGCTTTTCTATTACGGATTCAACGCAAGTTACCGCACTGGCATTGGTACGGATGCGCATGCATTTGGAGTAGGTCGACCACTGTGGCTAGCTGGCTTATTCTGGCCTGATCAAGATGGAGTAGATGGTCACTCAGATGGTGATGTAGCAGCTCATGCAATCTGTGATGCTTTATTTGCGGCAACCGCACTAGGTGATTTAGGAAGTAATTTTGGTACTGGTCGACCGGAGTATGCGGGTGCATCTGGTGTGCAACTACTCCAAGAAACGCTGCAGATAATTAATAGGGGCGGATATACGATTTCAAATGTGACGGTGCAAATCATTGGCAATCGGCCGAAGATTCAAGCCCGTCGCGCCGAGGCAATTGCCGCACTCTCACAAGCCCTCGGCGGCGCTGCGATTTCGCTATCGGCTACAACAACTGATGGCATGGGCCTTACCGGCGAGGGCAAAGGAATCGCTGCAATCGCATCGGCCCTTGTTTTCAAGCGGTAGAATCGCACAATGCCCGCACTTCATTTATACGACACTGCAACGCGCCAGGTTGGAGAGTTCACCCCAATAAAATCGGGTGAAGTTTCAATCTATGTGTGCGGTGCAACAGTGCAAGGCTCCCCACATATTGGACATATTCGCAGTGCAGTTAATTTTGATACTTTGCGTCGCTGGCTACTAAAAAGTGGTTACGACGTCACATTTATTCGAAATGTTACAGATATTGACGACAAGATCTTGCAAAAAGCTACCAATGAGAAGACTCCATGGTGGGCGTTGGCCATGAGATATGAACGAGAATTTACGGCAGCATTTGAAGCCGTGAATGTTCTGCCACCAACATATGAGCCGCGAGCTACGGGTCACATCACGCAAATGATCGAACTCATGCAGATTCTGATAGATAACGGAACTGCTTATGCCCCTGGCAACGGTGACGTTTACTTAGAAGTTCGGGCATTGAAAAGATATTTATCACTTTCCGGTCAGCGTATCGATGACTTGTTACCAGCCTCAGATGTTGATGCGGCAACGTCAAAAAAGAGAGATCCACGAGATTTTGCTCTATGGAAAGCCGCTAAACCCGGAGAGCCATCATGGCCAACTCCGTGGGGCGCGGGTCGACCTGGGTGGCACTTGGAGTGTTCTGCCATGGCACTTGTCTATTTAGGTGAAAGCTTTGACATTCATGGAGGGGGATTAGATTTAATCTTTCCACACCATGAAAATGAGATCGCCCAATCAGAGGCGGCAGGATACGGCTTTGCTCAACGCTGGTTACATAACGCCTGGGTGACACAATCTGGCGAAAAGATGGGAAAGTCTTTAGGCAACGCCCTGCTTGTTGAAGTAATTCTGCAGCGCGTACGTGGAATCGAACTTCGCTGGTATTTGGGTAGTGCGCATTATCGCTCGATGCTCGAATACTCCGAATCTGCGCTGGATGAATCGGCAGTTGCCTTTCGTAGAATTGAAAGTTTCTTAATGCGCGCCACTGAAATTATCGGGGCGGAGCCCGTAGCACTTGTAAGTGATTCTTTTGCATTGGCGATGAATGATGATTTAGCTGTCCCTGCTGGGCTTGCCACGATGTGGGAAAACCTGCGATTGGGAAATCAAGCTATAACCGATGCCGACGTAGCTTCAATCTCGAAAAATGCCGGCGAAATCCGTGGCGCTTTACAAATACTAGGTTGCGATCCCTTTGATGCAAACTTTGAGGCTCAGAGTTCCAGCGATGTGGCAGAGGCGATGGATGGTGTAATAAAATTGGCCCTTGCAGAGCGCGCATCTGCACGCGATCGCAAGGATTTTGCCGCATCAGATGCCATCCGTGATGGACTGCTCGCTTTAGGAATTACAATTGAAGATACTGCACAAGGGCCGCGCTGGTCGATTATGGAAAAGAGCTAACAATGGCCGGAAATTCATCCCGTAAAGGCGCAATCCGCGCATCAAAAAAGGGACCTGCCGGCGGTACTGGTGGCAAGAATAAGAAGCGTTTAACTGGAAAAGGTCCAACACCAAAGGCTGAAGACCGTCCCTATCACGCAGCTGCAAAGCGCAAGAAGGCCGTTGCAAAAAAGAGCTCGAGCAAAACTACGGTTCGTGGCGCCGGCAAAGTAACAACTGGAAGAAGCGATGGCAAAGAGATTAGAGCCCCGCGCGCACCACGCGGAGATCGCCCAAGAGGTGAAATAGTCGCAGGACGTAACGCAGTTCTAGAGGCGCTTCGCGAAAGCGTTCCATCAACTGAACTGTTAGTTGCACGCAGTATTGAGGTCGATGATCGCGTCGCTGAGTCTTTAAAGTTAGCTCTTCACTTAGGTTTACCGATTCGCGAAGCACATCGTGCAGAGGTTGAAGGTATTTCACCTAATAGCCAGGGAATAATTCTTGCAATTAAACCATTTCAATACTCCAGTTTCGAAGAGATCATGCAGCGTGCAAAGTATCCAGCACTTGTTGTCGCACTCGACGGTGTGACAGATCCACGTAACTTAGGTGCGATTATTCGAAGCGCAGCAGCGTTCGGAGCAGCTGGCGTAATTATGACTGAACGTCGCGCAGCATCGATGACGGCATCGGCCTGGAAATCTTCGGCCGGCGCCGCCGCGCGTTTACCAATTGCGCAAGTGACAAATCTTGCACGCACTATTGATGCAGCCAAAAAAGAGGGTCTCTTTGTAGTTGGATTAGATGGAGAGTCAGAGGAGCTAATTAGTTCGATGAAGATCGCCTCTGAGGCGATCATGATCGTAGTTGGCAGCGAGGGTAAGGGCTTAGCCCGCTTGACTCGTGAAAAATGTGACCTTGTAGTCTCCATTCCAATCAGTGCCACTACAGAATCACTCAATGCCAGCGTTGCGACGGCAATCGCCCTCTTCTTTGTAGATCAGGCACGTCGTAAGGGCTAATTGAATTGATTTATCAGCGTTTTATTGCCTTAGGGGACTCCTATACCGAGGGTATGTGTGATGAGAAGAAGTATGGTCAGTACCGCGGCTGGGCCGATCGCACCGCAGATGTCATGGCTAAATTCCATCCAGATTTTTCATATGCAAATTTAGCTATTCGCGGAAAATTAGTACGCCAAGTTATTGATGAGCAGATCGAAGCCGCTCTTGTCCAAGTAACCGGTCCACAGACACTCATTTCTTTCCATGCTGGCGCAAACGATGTCATACGACCTGGATACAAGGCTGAGCTCGTTCTGCCGCTCTATGCAGATGCAATACGACGTCTAGCCG
>JBILUX010000021.1:0-14096 GCA_044370765.1 Candidatus Planktophila sp.
TAGTCCTTTGGACGCAGTTTGCGCGGCAACTGAAAGTAGTAACGTTGACTTTCCGACGCCGGGTTCTCCCGCTAATAAAATCGCAGCACCTGGAACTAAGCCACCACCTAAAACTCGATCTAGCTCACTCACACCTGTAGGGCGTGCATGGGCGGCAGATAAATCAACATCGCCTATCGGTGTGGCTTTATTTGTTACACGGCCTGGGACAAGTGAGAGTTTCTTAGGAGCGGCGACCTCTTCGACGCAACCCCATGCCTGGCACTCTCCGCAGCGGCCCACCCATTTTTGAGATGTCCAACCACACTCAGTACAGCGGAAGGGATCCTTTTCGACTTTTGCCATGGGTAGAGCCTAGAACTAAGGACTGACTATTTCTTGGCTGCAGCCAGCGTTGCTGGATGTTGTATGACAAAGAGTGGGAGTGAGCGTGATTGAGCATCACGGATTCCGGCCATACGCATGTCGCACAGACGTGCGAGCTCGGCATATGGAATCTCACCCATGAGCTTTTGTAGTTCGTATTTATTAGAAATATAGACAGGCTCTGTGCCAACATGGGCATCTGTATTGCTCGTGCAGTACCAATCGAAATCATCTCCGCCATCGCCCCATGCAAGGCGTTCGTACTCACCAATTACGGTGATTGAATATTCGCGCTCGCCGACTTCGCGAGTTTCAAAACTACGTCGAAGCGGTAATTGCCAGCAAACATCTGGCTTGGTATCTACAAAGTGCTTCTTTTCCTTAATAGCTAAGTGGTGAAGGACGCAGCCAAAAGATCCAGTGAAGCCTTCAGCCTCATAGCCCTTGCGATTTAAAAATATACAACCATCTTCTACGCGACGTGTTTTACGATCGCCATCCTCATCTTTTTCTGAGATACGTAGCTTGGCGCCAGGTTTTTTAGGACGGGCCTCTGAATAAAACTGCCACATCTCTGGAGTTAAATAAGCCGCGGCCTTGTCAGTTCGAGCTTCATCAGCTTCATCTGTATACATTGCACCCTCGGTGCAACAGCCTGAATTTGGTTGGTTTTTAAAGACGCCTTGACAGCCATCGCCATAAATACAAGTCCAGTAAGAGGTTAACCAGGTTAGGTCGCACTTAAAGATTTCATCTGGATCGCTAGGGTCGGAGAACTCAACCCAATCGCGTGCAAAACCTGGCTTTACTTCGGACATAGTCGCAGAGCCTACACGCTTAACAGGTAGGCTTGCACAATGAGTAAGTCGATACCAGTTGGTGTAATCGGCGCCGGAGTAATGGGCGAAGCACTTATCGCTGCACTTATTTCATATGGTGTGGCACCAGCATTGATAACTATCTCTGAAAAACGCAAAGACCGCGCAGATGAGCTAGTTACTCGCTACAGCATTAAGGTCGCAACGCTTGAGGAGAATGTTGCAACTGCCGAAATCCTCTTACTTGTTGTAAAGCCGCAAGATATGGCCGCACTCCTTGCCGATATTAAAGCCTCAATCAATCCAAAGGCTGTCATCATCACTTTTGCTGCAGGTAAAAAGATTGCTTTTATAGCCGATGGCCTTGGAACTGGTAATCCAATTGTGCGCGTAATGCCAAATACTGCCACCATGGTTGGCGCCGGAATGGCTGCGATCTCACTTGGCGATGGGGTCAGCACCGCGCAATCTGCTTTTGTTACTGGTTTCTTATCAGCAACTGGAAAAGTTGTTGAAGTGCCCGAGGATTTACAGGATGCGGTAACAGCAACAAGTGGATCGGGACCTGCCTATTTCTTTAGATTCGTTGAAGCTATGGTCGATGGCGCAAAAGCGCTTGGGCTTTCACATGATGATGCAACAACGCTAACGGTGCAAACGATGGTGGGCGCTGCCAAACTGCTAGAGGAATCGGGAAAATCCGCCACAACTTTGCGCGAGAATGTTACGAGCCCGAATGGAACCACTGCGGCGGCTTTAGCATCCCTTGAGGCAGATGAGTTTGCAACATCGGTTGCAACCGCCATGAAAGCTGCCCGCGATCGCTCGCAGGAACTTGCGTGAAACGCTTTCTCTCACTGGTTCTAATCTCATCGCTGCTGTTTCTCCCTTCTACGTACGCTGCACCTAAGAAGATCGCAGTTAAGGAGTTAAAACTAGTAACGGCAATAAGCTCCACCGAGGATGTTGCAGGATTCGTAGTAAGTGGAAAAACGATTATTCTCTTCGGCACCACGGTTGATAGATCCTTCGCTCGAGCGGTAGATATCAATGGAGTTGAGTTATGGAGAGTTCCACTAGATCCAGATTCACCATCTATCGCAACTGCTGGAGCCGTTGACGGGGCTGGAAATATTTGGATTGCAGGTTCAACCTCACTTCTTCGCGCTATGCCTTCCCCAACACCTTCGTCCTCGGTCACTCCAATAAATCCAGACAACGTTGTTAATAGCCCAGGTGTATTCAACGCCGAACTAAGCGCCGTTGCACTCTGGAAAATCCCGACAGGAACCACGGTTCCAACTCTCTTTAGTGCACAGCAGAGCGCACCCGTACTCATTACTGGGATGTCCGTGGACAAGAACGGTGTTTCATTAGTAGGTCTTACTCAAACCCCACAAGGAAGTGCAGGTTTTGTAATATCTGCCAACGAATTAGGTGAGTTTGGAAAGCCACTTCTAATTGGAGCGAAATCGACAGCGTTAGACGCTGTAGTCCGTCACAGCGATTCAACGCTGACGGTAACCGGTTCGAGTACCGAAACCATCGGTGGTAAGAAATTAGCAGGAGTGATCGACGGAGTAATTATAAGGATTTCAACAACCAACTCCATTCTCAAGGTCGTCCGCAGTTCTGCAATAAAAGCAGAGCGAAATTGGAGTAGCGCCACATCCACACTTCTACTTGGAGGAAGCGTTACGACAGGTTCAAAGTTTGAAAGCGCCGTAACGAAATTCTCTAGCGCCTACGTACCAACATGGACATATCGGTTTTTATCAACTGGACCAGTCTTTACCCTTGGTTCGAATTATGCCTTCCTTAATTCGACTGGAACCATTGCGCAGTTAAGTAACTGGAAGCCAAAAAAATCTCAGCCGATTCTCTTAACTTTTGATTCTAAAGGGGTGATTACAGGTGCATATAGCGCGCCCGTTGATCAGAAAGTAGTAATTGGATTAGTTAAAAGTAAAGAGCTGGGTGTTCTATGCATGAGTATAAATTCAGAACTCTTATCAATCTACGCTCTTCCCTAATTAAGGTTTCAACAGGGCCAATTTACTGCCGACGGTTGCTAGCAAGTATTTAACCTTATTGACCATTACCCACGCGCTTTGCGTGGGTTCATCACCTTGGCTACTGCGCACCAAGCGGATTGCAGATTGCCCTGCATCACTCTTACTCGTATCCAGCGCACACAAGCGCTCCTGGCAGTTAAAGATTATTGTCCTTCCATCGATAGATAAATAGGCACCCGGTGAGCCAAAATTTTCAGTAGTCATCTTTGAAATGGCAAGCGGCGCACTCAGCAGGGCCCAACGGATTTGATCGGGCTTAGGAAAGGAGGCCATTGATGTGGCAAGCCAGGCCGCCATTACATCGCCCTTTACCTTAGAAAGTGCGACGTCATAGCCAAAAACCGAGGCCTCATCTGTGGAGACATCAAGAGTTTGGTACGTCCATGCAGTCGGATCATTTCCAATTCGAGTTGCAAGGCGTACTGCACCCGCAGAGATATCTTTTTTCTGATTTACACTTATAACCGAGTCGTATAAAACATAAGTTTTACTTCCATCAAAGGTTGCCTGCAAGTGAAAACCAACATCACCAGTGGATCGACCATCAGTTTTGCGATCGCCATCGACTAACTCATAAATCCATGGTGCAGCCTTCAGTTTAGTTGCACCCAGTAAAATACCTTGGCTTTCATCGCGGTAGAAGACCTGAACGCTATTAGACGTTGCTATGCAGGCATTCGTCATGCTTAGGTCGCTGGATGTTCGTACCCGAACTGGATCTTCATAGTTATTAACTAGGGGGCCATCGCCGTCGACAACTTCAAACGTAAAGCTTTTCCCATTAAAAACTGCATATCGAAGATCTTTATCAGTGGTGTCACTATAAAAAATATGGAGCGTCTGTTTTATTCCACTGCCATTTACACACAGTGAAACAGGGCTATTTATTGAATGAGATGTGCGTCCACTCGAACCACCTGCACCGTCAACGGTAACTTTCTTCCAGAGTTTGCCATCAAAGGTTGCAAGCTTTAAATCTCCGCTTTTAGTATCGGTGTAAGCTATAGCAGGCTTGCCGTTAAATGTTGTGCTAGCAATTGACTTTCCATCGGCGCCGCTATCTAAGACCGTACTCTTCCAGCCAGCCTGCGGAATAATGGCCTTAGTTACCGCAGGCTCAGATACTCCAAGGGCATTCTTGGCTACAACGGAAAATGTATAAGAGGTGCCATTTTTTAATCCTCCTACAATCATGGGGCTGGATAAGCTCTGTTTTTCAACCCCAGTCTTAATATTCTTTATTATGTATTCAGTAATCTGAGCGGTGCGTAAGTTAACCGGGGGATCAAATGAAATAAGTGCCGATGAATCGGCAGTGAAAGCCTGAACATTGCGTGGCGATTGCGGCAATCCAACGGCCACGCCCGCTGGTGGTTTAGTGCGCATATCTTGAAGCATGGCTAGAACTAACGGTCCTGGCTCTTTAAATATCTCACCAGGATCTAAATTAGGAGTCATTACTGAATCAAGACCAGCCTTAGAAAATGTTGCTTCATCTAAGTGACTAGTTGAAGAGCCTGGTTCGTATTCAGAGGGCGTGTACAACTTTGGCTTAACCCCACCATTGGCATTGATTCCATTCTGTCCAGACCAAACGAGGGTGGAAGTGAGCGCCAGAGCGAGCTCTTTTGAAGGCGATGGTAAATCAGATAATCGTTGGTTATCTGGAGTTTGCGCATAGGCGTCATAAGGCGTCGGTTGATCAAGGCTCGCAACACCAAAGTTGGTGTCATATGCATCATTTGATAGGAAACCGATTCCATGAGCTATTTCATGCAAGAAGACGGACTGGAGATCGTACTCTCGCGCAGTAGGCAATCCATCCCCACGAGTATTCCACCCACCATTTGAATTAACTTGAATAATAATATCTGGATTTGCTTTATCGAGATCTTTTCCAGCAAGAGCGTTGGCAAGGGCTGAGGTGTACCAAAGCGATTGATCAGGTGCGCCTGCAAATGATGAGAAGAAATTTACAGGTCTAGCACTTCCAAGAATTCCCCATGAACTCGAACGTCCCCATGATGCATCGACAGTAATTGGAACAGTCGATGCGAAGTTTGCTGACCAAACATCAACGGCAGCTTGTACTTCGGTTTTAGCCCAGTCTGGAAAATTGTTATATGTAACAGTGAATGTTGATTTAGCAACCCCGACGGCATACTTTGGTCGAGGAGTAGTTGTTGTTACGGGATTTGTTCCGGCGTACACATGGCCCCATTGGGTGCCAGGTACCTTTATGAAAAGAGCCTGCGCGGAAGGTGCACTCAGAAGGGAGCCAACGAGGGCGGCGACGAGGGCCGCAACTCGTAGATGTTTAATGTACTTGCTCCGCATAAGCGTAAACACTACCAAGATGAGATGATTTCACCATGGTCGATAGTGCAGATGGAGAGCTTTCTAAGCAAACTGACAGGCTTGCGAGATGCGTAATTTCGGTTTTTACCCGCCATGGTTGCCATCTCTGTCATGTTGCTATAGAGCTGCTTGAAGGGATGTCGAGTGAATTAGATTTTAGCGTCGAAAAAATCTACATCGATGGCAATGAGAGTTTAGAGAAGCTCTATGGTGAGCAGATTCCAGTTATACAGATTGATGGATTACACCATGACTTCTTCAGGGTTGATCCGGAACGCTTCAGATCTTCCCTTGAAAAACATCGTCAGCGTCAATAATTTTGTACGAATAACCCTGCTCTGCTAAAAAGCGCTGGCGGTTTTGTGCAAAGTCTTGATCGATTGTGTCGCGAGAGATTACAGAATAAAACTTTGCACTTCTTCCATCTGATTTTGGTCGAAGAATTCTTCCTAGTCGCTGTGCCTCTTCTTGCCGGCTACCGAATGCGCCAGAAACCTGAATTGCAATAGTGGCATCTGGTAAATCAATCGAAAAGTTAGCTACTTTAGAGACAACTAAACAGGTAATCTCACCGGTTCTAAACTTGTTAAAGAGAATCTCGCGCTCTTTTATTGGAGTATCACCTTTGATTAAGGGGACGCCGAGTGTTTCAGAGAGTTCATCTAACTGGTCGATGTACTGGCCAATTACCAAAATTTGTTCACCAGAGTGTTTCTCAACTAAAGCTTCGACAACATTTCTTTTGGTACGAGTTGTTGCACAGGTTCGATAGCGATTTTCGGGTTCTGCAGTTGCATATAACAATCGCTCGGCCTCCGTTAAGTTAACTCGGACTTCGATGCATTCAGCTGGTGCAATATAACCCTGAGACTCAATCTCTTTCCAAGGAACGTCATAACGCTTTGGTCCGATGAGAGAAAAGACTTCACCCTCCATGCCATCTTCTCGCACTAAAGTTGCAGTCAGGCCTAAGCGGCGGCGAGATTGGATATCGGCGGTAAAGCGAAAGATTGGAGCTGGCAGTAGATGGACTTCGTCATAGATTATTAGACCCCAGTCATGTGTATCAAAGAGATCTAAATGTGCGTATACGCCATTCTTTTTCTTTGTCATTACCTGATACGTGGCGATAGTTACTGGCCGAATCTCTTTCTTAGCTCCTGAGTACTCACCAATTTCATCTTCATTCAAAGTTGTGCGCTTTAATAACTCTTCGCGCCACTGGCGGGCCGCGATGGTATTTGTAACCAAGATCAAAGTCGTCGCCTTTGCATGAGCCATTGCTGCTGCACCGACAATAGTTTTGCCAGCCCCACACGGGAGCACTACGACTCCAGAGCCACCATGCCAAAAGCCCTCTGCAGCTAACTCCTGGTACGGGCGAATCTTCCAATCCTTTTGAACCAATTCAATAGGGTGGGCTTGACCATCGACGTAGCCAGCAAAGTCTTCAGCCGGCCAACCTAAGCGCAGCAGTGACTGTTTAATTGCCCCGCGCTGACTAGGAAGTATGGCAATTGTTTGGGCATCGATTCGGGCACCTAAGAGAGGCGCAATCTTGCGGGCACGAATGACCTCTTCCAAAACTGCGGTGTCGGTTGTGACAAGAATTAATCCATGCACAGGATCGGCCTCTAAACGCAGACGACCATAGCGAGACATTGTTTCGGCAACGTCTATCAAGATTGAGTGCGGAACGGCGTAGCGCGAATATTTAATAAGTGTGTCAATTACTTGTTCAGCATCATGTCCTGCAGCACGTGCATTCCAGAGCCCAAGTGGTGTCAATCGATACGTATGAATATGTTCAGGGGAGCGCTCGAGCTCTGCAAATGGTGCAATTGCTCGGCGGCACTCCGTTGAAAGAGGGTGGTCTATGTCGAGTAGAAGTGTTTTATCGCTTTGAACGATTAACGGGCCATCAGTCATTGAGAATGTCCTTGATGAGTGCGTGCAAAAGAGCGCTACGGCTTTCTAGCGTGGTTATATCTACCCACTCGTGTGGGGCATGTGCTCCATGGCCAACTGCGCCTAAACCATCTAGAACTTGTGCGCCGGCAGCGGCGGCAAAGTTTCCATCACTTGCACCCCCAACTGATGCGTGGCCGAGAGCTGGCATGCCTAGTGATTTGGCAACTTTCTCTGCCCGCTCGTACAAAGCTAGCGTTGACGTTGTCTCTAGTGGTGGGCGATTGAATCCTCCAGTGATTTCATATCGCGCCTGCGGATTTACTGCCTTCAAATTTCTAACTGCAGCATCTACCCGTTGAAGTTCATCCATAGAAAATGAGCGAATATCGACATCGAGCACAGCTAAATCTGGAACAGTGTTAGACGTATTTCCTGAGCGCAACATTGTTGGAACAACAGTTGTTCCTAACTCTTTGTTTTCAAGGCCTGAGAGAGCAAGGATTGCGTGCGCTATTTCAACAGTTGCATTAATACCCTTTTCTGGTTCAAGACCTGCATGAGAGGCCTTGCCATGGATCTTTACCTGGTACATCGAAGTGCCTTTACGGCCAGTCTTAACTTTGCCATCTAATGAGGCTTCAAGAACTAGGACTGCCTTTGCTTGCGCTGAAATCTCTTTAATGAACTCTTTGCTGGTTGCACTGCCAGTTTCTTCATCACTTGTTGCAACAAGGGCGGCAGAGCCATCGATGCCCTTCATTGCAAACAGAGCCTGAATGAATCCAGCTTTCATATCAAAAATTCCTGGGCCTGTAGCGGCGTTATCTTTAACGCTCCATAAAGGTTGAAAAGATCCCTTTGGCCAAACGGTATCTAGATGTGCCAGAACAACTACATCTGGTTTTTCTGCGCCCCACCAAAATACTGGGCGGCCATTAATCTCTCGAATCTGAGCAGGTGAGCCAAGGACTTCATGTGCGATGTCGCTGGCAAGTTTTATTACTTCTCGACAGGCCTCTAGATCATCAGTTGGTGATTCCAACCGTACAAGTTTTTCTAGCTTAGACAACATGGGATAAGTCTATAGCGGTGCTACGCCGGTGATGCGTGGAATTCGGAAGGATTGGACTTCACCCGTTGCGTGATCTCGAGCGATCAAGGCCCCTGCGCTGACTCGAATTGGATCGATGATTCTATGAGTAACAGAGCCGTTGTTATCGGCATATCCGATTGAGAGGGATTTTTCTTCGGAAATAAATCTATTTACTAAATCCATAGTTTCATTGGCGGTGCTACGAGGGAGAGCGCCAAGGGCCTCATTTGCAACTTGTCGCAATCTCGTTTGCTTGTGGCTAGATTTCTCGCCAGTGCGGATCGCACGTATTGCAGAGTTCAATAAATCCTCACTTGGAATCTCAATCTCACCTATGACTCGTGGTGGTCGTGGCTTAGTGAGTGCGCGATTTGCACGTGCTCCCATCAGCATTAAACCATTAGCGGATTCAGCTGCTGGAAGATAGCCAGATTCGCGCAGCACGCGCATCACATCTGCGGCATCGTGATCACATATGACAACTTCGGGCGCAATTCGGCGAAGGGCTAGAACCTCCAATTTCTTATCCTTCATGATTTGGGCAATGAGCGAGGTATCTTCGCAACGAATAAAGGAGGAGGTATTTCCTACACGCAATTTTCCATGTTTCTTGGCAACGTCGGCGATGAGATATTCAAGTGGCTGGGGCATCGGGGTTTTAGAGGTTTTGATTAGGAAAGCCTTAATCTCGTCCCCTGTTTTTCCGTGATCTAAAGCTCGTCTGATCGTTGCTTCGCTAAAGCGGTAAACAGTTGCACCACCGCGACTTTCGATCTCCGCCATAATCGCTAACTGTTGGGAAATCTCATGTTCGAGTGGTCCCGGAGCAATTGCAGTGTTATCGCTTTGGATAAGTATGTGATCTACCGTCTTTGGAAGATCTTCATTTATTACATTTAAATCATCACCAGTTAGGAACCCGACACCATATTTAGAGATAGCGCCCTGCCCAGTTATTCCAAGCCACTCGGCTTCACGAAGCGTCCATGTAGACAACTCCTCTTGTAGTGAAGAGTTGCGACGAACCGGGGCTCGCCACTTCATGAGTTCAATGAAAGATGCCGTATCGGGAGCTAGAGATTCGTGCTCCCTTAGAATTGAAAGCGTTAGCGTACGAACACGAGCTGCGTTGACACGATCAAGCTCGGGTCCAAGTGCTGCGACGTTCTTGGCTTCGGCACGACCAACTAGACCACTGACTCGTGAAGTAATAAGCCAGGCCGATGCGATTGCCTGCCAACGATCAGCCGGTGTTTGCATAAGCCAGATATCGAATTTATTACTTGGCATTATGCGATCATCGGCGTCGATACTTATCAACGAGGTTAAATAAGCCAATTCGGTAATAAAAGCCGCGCATGATTCATCAACACCAAGGTGTGTTGCAATTATTTTTAGTTCACGAACGCCGAGCCCTCCTGCGCGTAATGCATCGGCAGGCTCTTCAGCCCAGAAATTTAGTAGCTCTTCTACCCA
The DNA here is from genome assembly GCA_044370765.1 of Candidatus Planktophila sp. Classification (GTDB taxonomy): domain Bacteria; phylum Actinomycetota; class Actinomycetes; order Nanopelagicales; family Nanopelagicaceae; genus Planktophila. The sequence continues at coordinate 10,098 of JBILUX010000021.1, forward strand.
ACGCAAGACCGTGGAGATGTTTGCAATCGCTGCGAGATTAACTTGACGCTCATCTCGCTTAGCTCCAGTTAGAACGGGCGCAGTTACAAAGCTTTCTTTGTGTGCTTTGCCTCCGCGCAGATAAATACCTACCTCTCGAGGCAAAATAACTGTTCGCTGATCTAAAGGAACGAGAAACTTTCGCTCGAGAAGCCAAGCAACTCCAGGCCCTGGATTCTTTATATCTCCAACGCTTCCGCGAGGAGGTCCCCAAATAAGGCGCTCTAACACTTTTGTTGCGTCAAGTGGGGCACTATCTAATTCAGTTAGTTTGAGTTTGGCCATTGATACTGGGCCAAGTCCTGCCGGCTCATTTCCGATGACATCACGAAGCTGCGATGGAAGTCGCATTCCATCATCGGATGGATAAATAAGTCCGATAGAAATTAAATGATCAAGTGCTGTCGCTGCCGCTTTATCTGTAAGTGCGACAAGTGCCTTTAACGAGAAGGGCTCGCTAAGCGCACCAGCGGCTTCGAGCACTTGAAACTGCCACTGATTAAGCGAGTCGATTGCACGCGCCAAACTTGGCGCCGAACATGCTCGCACTGCAAGGGATGCGATATCGGGTGGCACTGGTGTTATGAGATCGGGACGCGCGGTAAATAGAGTTAAAAAGGCAGCATCATCAACACTACGTAGGTAGTCGGAGAATGAGCGCATTTCCATAACTTGCTAACATTACTGGCCTTTAGCCCTTATTGGGTAATCAACGCCGCTTCCTTCGGGGAGTTAGCCATGTGGCAAGGGCGGCAAGACGCACAACAATCGGAGATACCGCTCGTCCAATAAAGCGCGCTCTACGAAAATCATGTATCGGCCAACCTTCTGCCATTGCGCGAAGTCCAAGGATTGCATCTGGATTAATTACCGAAGGATGGCCCACGCACTGCAAGAGCGGCAAATCATTGTGGCTATCAGAGTAGGCATAGCAGTTCGTAAGGTCTAGACCGGTGCGTTTTGCCAAATCCTGCACCGCCATCACTTTCTCTTTTCCATGTAAAAGGGCGCCATTCATTGCTCCGGTATAGGCACCATCTTTAATTTCGGCCTTGCTGCCTAAAGCTCCAGTGAATCCCAGTCGGTTGGCAATTAAAACCGCCATATCTTCAGGGGCTGCAGTTACTAGCCAGACTTCTTCATTGTTTGAAAGATGTTTTTGTGCAATGTCGATTGTTCCTTGCCAGATTGCGGGAGATACAAACTCATCATAAATCTCTTGGGCAATTACCTCGATATCTTTCACGCTATGTCCGCCAATAAAGTCCGTTGCCGATTTTTGAAAACGTGCAATCTCCTCTTTATTCTCCTTTCCAGTTAAGCGAAATCTAAGATTGGCCAAAACGAAACGGGAGATATCCTTTTTCGTGAAGAAGCCCCGTTGGTACATCCCGCGCCCAAGAAAATAGATCGTAGAGCCACGGATAAGCGTGTTATCGACATCAAAAAAGGCCGCTCTTTTCGCCGTGAGTGCCATGTCACTACCTTAACGAACTTGCTCGCTTAAGGACGCTTTATGCTTAGCCAATGAGTGCAACCGTCCATGTGATTCGTCACGGTGAAGTTGAAAACCCAGGCAAAATTCTCTACGGCCGCCAACCCGGCTGGAGTTTATCCAAGCGTGGTCTTGAGATGGCTCAGACCCTTGGCGATTGGTCCAAGACATTAGATTTGGGAGCGTTGCATGTCTCTCCTTTACAGCGCGCTCAAGAGACGGCCGCCCCTATAGCTGCCGCACATAAAATTTCAATTACAACTGATGAGCGATTGATCGAAGCGGCCAATGTTTTTGAGGGAAAGCCATTTGGTGTTGGCGATGGGGTATTGCGTCATCCAGCTGCATGGAAACACTTATGGAACCCATGGCGACCATCGTGGGGCGAGCCTTATGAGGAGCAAATCACGAGAATGCTTGCAGCGGTTTTTGCCGCACGCGATGCCGCTAAGGGCAAAGATGCAATCTGCGTTTCGCACCAACTTCCAATCTGGATTCTACGAAGTGCAATAGAAAGCCGACGATTGTTACATGATCCTCGCAAGCGCGAATGTTCACTAGCATCGGTGACCAGTGTTCATTTCGATGATGATGGACTTATCTCTGGCCTTACATACTCCGAGCCCGCGCGCCATCTTTTGCCAAAGAAATAAAATGAAACGACTGAATCTGAGCATCGCAATATTAGTAACAGCATTTGCTTTGACCAGCTGCAGTGGTGGGGGATCTTCAAGTTCGCAAGAGAGTTTTGTCTCCGGTAATGGTGCTGTAACGATGATCAAAGCCTCTGATCGTATTGAAGCTCCAGCATTGGCTGGTATGACCCTTTCTGGTAGTAATTATTCTTATGCATTTGGCAGAGTGACAGTTGTAAATGTTTGGGCCTCATGGTGTGCTCCGTGTCGCGCAGAGATTCCGACGCTGATCGCGCTCTCTAAGAAATATAGCGAAGTAACTTTTATTGGAATTTTGACCCGCGATAATCCACCAACAGCAGAAGCTTTTCAGCGACGCCTTGCAATCCCTTATCCAACTCTTATCGATGATTCGATACTGCTTGGTTTTAAAGGCTCGCTAGCTGCAAATGCGATTCCGTCGACCGTTGTTATTGATAGAGAGGGAAGAGTTGCAGCGCGAATATCAGGTGAAGTTACCGTCGCATCTCTCTCTCAGTTAATTGAAGCTGTGAGCGGCGAATGAAAGATTTCTTTGTAGAACAGATTCTTAGTGGTTTCTTAATCGCCGCATTTCCAGTGGCGTTCATTGCCGGGCTAATCTCTTTTCTATCACCATGTGTTCTGCCCTTAGTTCCTGGCTATCTTTCCTTTGCCGCAGGCTTTTCAGTTAATCGCGGCAAAGTTTTTTTAGGTTCACTCCTATTTGTACTGGGATTTTCAATCGTTTTTATCTCTTATGGGGCAGTCTTCGGCGGGTTAGGCAATCAATTATCAGCACATGAAGAGGTGATTTCTAAAGTCCTCGGAGTATTGACTATTTTCTTAGGATTTATATTTCTCGGTAAGTTTCCAATGGCGCCAACATTTAGACCACACATGAAGACAACAGGAGGCTTAATCGGTGCACCGGTTTTGGGCTTCTTATTTGGCATCGGTTGGACTCCATGCATTGGACCAGCCCTTGCCGCAGTCCAGACCCTTGCTTTTCAGGAGTCAAGTGCAGTGCGAGGAGCGGTGCTCTCCTTTGGTTACTCACTTGGTCTGGGACTTCCCTTTATTGCATCGGGAGTTTTCTTTGATCGTTCAGAACAAATGCGAAAGTTCTTAGTGCGCCGCGGTGATTTGATATCTAAAATCGGTGGAGTATTCCTGATCGTAATTGGCCTCATGCAAGTTACGGGTATGTGGGGGCAGATTATGAATTCGCTACGCGCCCTTATTTCCGATTTCATTCCGGTGGTGTAAATGAGCCAAGAGATGGATCTACCAGAGTTAACTGGCCTTGGTTTATTTCGATATGGATGGCGCCAACTAACAAGTATGCGCACGGCCCTAATTCTTTTGATGCTCTTAGGTATTGCAGCCGTTCCAGGCTCCTTGATCCCGCAGAGGACTCAAAATCCAATGGCAGTGAGCGCAGCATTTAAGAGCTCGCCTGAACTTTCACGGTGGATGGATCGATTATCTCTATTTGATGTCTATGGATCACCATGGTTCAGCGCGATCTACATTCTTCTCTTCATCTCACTTATTGGATGTGTTCTGCCACGAACATTTGAGCATTTTCATGCCGCTCGCGCACTTCCTCCTGCGACACCTAAAAATCTAAATCGTATGGAGTTTTATTCAACCTGGGTAGCTAGCGGAAATGATTTAGAAGCGGCAAGAAAGTGGTTTAAGGCTAATCGATTTAGAACCCTCGAAAAGGATGGAACGATCTCGGCTGAGAAGGGATTTATGCGGGAAACCGGAAACCTATTCTTCCACCTTGCGTTGATCTTAATCTTG
>JBILUX010000124.1:0-3926 GCA_044370765.1 Candidatus Planktophila sp.
TGGATTTCAAGAACATGCTCGAGCGTGATCGCCTTGAATCAAAGAAGATTTCAAAGACAAACTCGGTTACATCTCAGTTAGATCATGACATGGGAGATAAGAATGTTCACATCGGACCATCGGATTACATTCCATGGCTAGATGATCGCAAATGGGCCTACGTTCGCCTCGAAGGCCGCGCATTTGGCGATGTACCACTTAACCTTGAGTACAAGCTAGAGGTATGGGATTCACCTAACTCGGCGGGTGTAATCATTGACGCGCTTCGTTGCGCCAAGATCGGTCTTGATCGCAAGATCGGTGGAGCTCTATTATCACCATCTAGCTACTTCATGAAGACGCCTCCAGTTCAATACACGGATGCAGATGCCCATAACAAGGTTGAGGATTTCATCGCTGGAAAGTTAGAGCGCTAAGCGTAGAAAAAATTCCCACGAAAAAGCCCCTTGGCATATAGCCAAGGGGCTTTTTCTAACCCCTCACGGAGAGTTGAGGGTTAAATCGTCGCATCCGAAGGAGTGCGACGAATATGACGAAGACCTGCAAAGACAAAGAGGAACATAACGAGCGCTCCAACGAGAGTTACCATCGCTGCAATTCCGGCGATCATTCCTAAGGTTCCAAATGCATATGCGTTCAAGAGCATTCCACGTAGTGACTCACCCTTAAATACACTCTCTACCGTTGCATTTGCTCTTACTAATGCAGCCTGTGCCTCTTCATTTGTTGGATCCATTGCCACGGCTCCTGTAGCTGAACGGGCTAGAGCCGTAGATTCGGCATAGGTTGGCATTTTTGATAGGTGGAATCCGATGTAGTGATCGGCATACATCTGTGCTTGCTTGCCGGTGCTCATAATCGATTTTCCGTTTTCCTTAAAGAAGGCGACTACATCAGCGCTTGCATCTGGATCGCCATTGCTTTCTGGAATTGCTATCTGTTGTGCCTCTAACTGTGAGGCGACGGTTCCGCTTGCAAAAGTTGCGCCCCAGTTAAGTAGACCTGCAGCGATTAATAGAAATACTCCGAGACCAAAACCTACAAAAGTTACAATCTTGTCAAAAGTAGTACGTTTCATTGTGAATTCTCTCCCTCTTAGGCACCAATTACTTCGATGCAGGGCTAATTCAACTCTTACAAGAGCCGGGGTAGCTAATAAAAGGCGAGAGTCAGCCCTCGCAAAGAAGTGGTGTTAATCTCATCGAGGGCTAACCCTCGGGCGATCACGCGTAGTTGAGTGTCGACGCTTAGTCGATATGGCGGTCGCACATGGATCTACCATCCGGACCAACAACCATGTGCGAACATGGAACGTTAAGTTGATCGAATGCTTTGTCACCATAATGTGTACGAAAAGCCAGCGCTAGTAAGACGCGCAAATTTGTATCTCCATCAGATTTAATTCCAAAAACCTGCGCGCTTCGGCTCACAGTATTTTCAACTACTTTCTCAGAGTGCGAGGTTTGTGTCGCAATTGCGGCGTTTGATTTTCCTTCACACACTAACTGCAAAACTAACTGTTCAAATGGTGAAAGCTCGCGGGTCGTGATTGTGATATCTCTAGCCATGATTAGCACCTCTCCGTGGTGGCTCCATTCTCTACCAAGACTTATTCTAATTCCACCTCTAAGATACTCTAATGAGTGAAATCTTGAACACACAAATCGGCGCCGTTCGCTACTTATCATTTAACCGCCCCGAGAAGATGAACGCCCTGACCCGCGGGATGTATGAGGGGCTAGCCCTAGGGCTCAATGAGGCTGCAGGTGACTTCAGCGTTCGAGCAGTTGTAATCACCAGCGAAGGTGATCACTTTACGGCGGGTAATGACATTGTCGACTTCATGGACAACCCACCAACGGCCGAATCAAGTGAAGTAGCAACTTTTCTTGCAGCCCTGCTTAACTTTCCAAAGCCTTTAATCGCAGCTGTTAAGGGAAATGCCATTGGAGTTGGCACAACAATGTTGTTGCACTGTGACGTTGTGGTTGCCTCTCCTTCCACAAACTTTTCGATGCCATTTGTCTCACTTGGTTTAGTGCCAGAGGCGGGTTCGACATTTCTCTTTCCCGCACTCGTCGGTTATCAAAGAGCGGCCAAGATATTTTTAACAGGTCAAGCATTTACTGCAGATGATGCCCTTGAGATGGGTTTGATTGCCGAGATTGATTCCGATGCTTTAGCTGGTGCCAAGCGAATCGCAAATCAGATCGCCGAACAACCACCGCAGGCTGTTATCAACACGAAGGCTTTGCTCAAAGCACGTAACCACGATTCAGTTGCCGCAGTAATGAAGGCCGAGTTTGAAATATTTGCACTTGCACTGCAATCAGATGAGGCGATGGAGGCCTTCATGAAATTTATGGCAAAGAAAGGTTCATCATGACACTAGCTGGCAAGAAGATATTTATTACTGGAGGATCGCGCGGTATCGGTTTAGCTATCGCACTTCGTGCCGCAGCCGACGGTGCATCGATTGCTATTGCAGCCAAGACTGCTGAGGCTAACCCTAAACTTCCAGGAACGATTTACTCAGCAGCAGCTGAAATTGAAGCGGCAGGGGGAACAGCGCTTCCGATTCAATGTGACCTGCGGGACGAGAGCCAGATTGAGGCGGCGGTAAAGCTCGCGGCCGATACCTTTGGCGGAATTGATATCTTGGTTAACAATGCAAGTGCTATCAATCTGACTAAGACAGAGGCGACTCCAGCTAAGCGCTTTGACTTAATGTTTGATGTCAATGTACGAGGCACATTTTTAACCTCGCAAGCGGTGATTCCATATTTAAGGCAATCGGCTTTGGATGGCCGTAATCCACATATTTTAAATCTTTCACCACCACTTTCGATGAAACCCATTTGGTTTAAAAACCATGTCGCTTACACGATGGCTAAGTATGGAATGAGCATGTGTGTCCTCGGAATGGCCGCCGAATTCAAGCGAGATGGAATCGCAGTTAACGCTCTATGGCCTCGAACGGTTATCGACACCGCGGCCCTGCAAATGATTCCGGGTATCGATGCCAGTGCCGGGCGTACGCCGGCGATTTTGGCTGATTCGGCTCATATTATTTTCAATCGCCCATCGACTGAATGCACCGGCAATTTCTTCGTTGACGATGAACTCTTGGCATCTGAAGGAATTACCGATCTGGAGAAGTACTCTGTAACACCAGGGACAAAAGACTTCCTGCTGGACTTCTTCCTTGATTAGGAGAAACCAATGAAAAAAAGGCTCGTAGCTCTACTTTCGATAACGTGCCTGCTCTTACTTCCACTTGCCTCGGCATCTGCCCATGGTGACGTCACCGCTACCTCACCGGTACAGGATGAGACTCTTATTGAAATGCCGAAACAGGTTTCAATTGAATTCGACGGAGAGCTTCAAACTTTAGGTGACAGTGTAATAAATCTAATTACCGTTACAGACTCAACTGGACAGGTTATCTCCGATGCGAGCTCACTAGTTGAGGGTTCAAAACTCTCTACCAATATTCTCCTTCTTGACTCAAGAGGTTTAATGTCTGTGCACTATCGAGTTGTCTCTGAAGATGGGCATCCAGTTGAGGGTGATTATTCATTTACCGTGGGCCAAGTACCCATGGCGACGAGTGAGGGTGCAGAAGTGAGTAGTGAAGCTGAAAGCGGCACGGAGGAATCTAAATCTCTCTCTTTTGCTGGAATCTTTGCGATTCTATTTGCAGCCGCTAGTGGGTTTGCAATTATTAGACGTATGAAAAAGAAATAAACATCTGTGCCTATATTTGATTTAGAGTTAAACGGCCCCAATGTCATCGCCGTGTCAGAGCGATCAGGTAAGGCCAGTAATCTTTTCTGGCCATGGGCCGGTGCCAATGTCTCGCTCTTGGCACTCTCATACGGCGCTTTTTTTCTCGGTTTCGGGATTTCTTTTCGGCAGGCAACGTG
>JBILUX010000024.1:0-13911 GCA_044370765.1 Candidatus Planktophila sp.
AGCCGTAGGCTTAGCGCATGACTCAACAACCAGTTGCACCACCAACACTTCGAGGGTGGTTTCACCTAGGAGCAACACCCGTTGTTATTATCGCTTCACTAGTCTTGTTCATCTTAAGCAAGGAATCACTTAAGTTTGCAGTTGCAATTTACTCAGTGACTGCAATCTTGTTATTTAGTGTCTCAGCTATCTATCACCGCGTTCCTTGGTCTCCTTCAAAAAAGAAAATCTGGCGGCGCTTTGATCATGCAAATATCAACTTACTTATTGCGGGTTCTTACACGCCATTTGCTGTCACGCTCTTAGAAGGACGTGATCGAACAATTCTCCTATCTGTTGTGTGGATAGGTGCAGCCGCTGGAGTTGCGATGCGAATCTTTTGGTTAGGTGCACCTCGTTGGCTCTATGTTGCCAACTACTTGCTACTTGGCTGGGTCGCCGTTGCATACATGCCTCAGCTCTACCGTGCGGGTGGTCTTTGGGTCTTACTTCCCGTCATCATCGGTGGCCTCTTCTACTCAGTTGGGGCGATTTTTTACGCCCTTAAACGCCCCGGACGCGAGGCTAAGTACTTCGGCTTCCACGAGCTATTCCATATATTTGTACTTGCAGCGTGGATATCGCAGTATGTGGCGATATCTGTGGCGATTTACAGTAAGTAAGGCCTTGCTCTAACCTAAGGCTCTATTCCAATGAACTGTGGGGTGCATGGTGGCTGAGAAGAGTAGTTTCCTTAACTGGGTCGGCTTCAAGGGTGAAGAACCGAATCAGCCCTCTTCAGTTGATCGCATCCGTGAACTTGAATCTCAGTTAGCCGATCTGCGTTCGCGCCGTGACATTACAGGCTTGAGCAAAGAAGAGTTTGAAATCCTCGCCACAGAGACTGCGATGGCGATGATTAAGTCTGCACAGGCGCGAGAGAGCAAAGCCCATGCAATATCTTCGCGCTTGGTAGCCGAGACCAATCGCATAACAACAGAGGAAATTGAAGCTGCAGATGCAAAGGCCCGTTCAATTCTTAACAGTGCTGAGAGCCGTGGGCGCAAATATATTTCAACTGCCGAAGATGAAGCCGGACAAATGGTTGCTGCCGCTGAAGCCGAAGCTGATGCGCTCTTCGAGTCTAAGAAGCGTGAAGTTGCAGCGCTAGCAAATGCCGCTCGTCGCGAAGGTGAGCGAATCATCGGTGATGCTACAAATGAAGTATCTAACTATCGCCAGTGGCTTACAGGCGTAATGGCAGAGGCTGAGCGCCTTTACCGAATTCAGACGCAGTCTTTAGATTCGGCTCAGGCTGCAATTCTCCAATCTCGTTCCCGGTTAGAAACGGCATTTAATCATTTAGCGCAGTTGCAAAAGAGCGTTGTAGAGAATTTAAACTCAGATAATACGATTATTGATACTGGGCCAATAAGAGTTACGAGTGAGCGCACTAAAACTGCAATTAGCGCACCAAAGAAAGCAGCAAAGAGGCCAGTAAAGAAATCTGCTGCAAAGAAATCCGCCTCACGTAAGTAGTTAGTTATGGCCACAGCTCGCGGTATCCGATACATCCCTGCCATCGATGGACTGCGCGGTCTGGCAGTCGTTGCTGTCATGCTTTATCACTTGGGATTTACTTGGATACCTGGTGGCTTCCTAGGTGTCGATCTCTTCTTTGTAATCTCTGGCTATGTCATCACTCGCCTACTGCTTGATTCAATTGCACGCAGTGGAGGCCTAGACCTTCGAGCTTTCTACAAGGCGCGCATACGACGTCTCTTTCCCCCTCTTGTATTCATGATCATTGCTACATCTATCTATATCGGCATCTGGGCACCTGAAACCATGCGCCGCTTTGTTAGTGACTCGCCATTTTCGCTATTAGGCGTAATGAACTGGTGGTTGGTTTTTCGCCATACTGATTACTTTGATTCAATTTCACGCGCCCCTCTTTTGCAACATACGTGGTCTCTCGGCGTTGAGGCTCAGTTCTACCTTTTATGGCCATTGATTTTGCTTTTGACTGTCCGTTACTTAGGCAAGAAGAAAATCCCTGGTGCTGCACTATTCATCGCTGCAGTCTCTGGAATTACGCTTCTCGTTGTTTCGTTTCAAGTTGATGCCGCTAGCACATCGCAAATCAGTCACGTCTATTTTGGTACAGATACGCACAGTATTGGTTTGTTTCTGGGTGCGGCCTTAGCTGTTAGTTGGATTCCTCAAAATCTAAAAGAGGATGTTGAAAAGCGGGCGCAGGATTTTATCGATGGGATCGGCGTCTTCGGCTTTATCGGAATGATTGCAACTTTTCTCTTCATCGATGAGACCGACCCAACGCTCTATAAATTAGCATTTCCTTTAGCTGGAATTTTTGGTTGCGCAATTATTACTTCGATAGTTCACCCAGCTTCTCGCTTTGCTCCACTACTTAGTAGCAAGGTCGCTGTATGGATCGGGGAGCGCTCCTACTCAATCTACTTATGGCACTGGGTTGTATTCCAGCTCACCCGCCCCGCTGTAGATATTGAGGGCTCTGCATGGGCGCTGACCGCTCTTCGAATTCTCATTGTCTTTGCCCTGGCCGATATCTCTCTACGATTTGTTGAGCTTCCCATTCGAAGTGGATTAGTTGAATACTGGTTTAAGGGAATGAAGTACCGCACCAAGAGAGTGCAGATACGACAAAAGTCTCTGCTTGGCATCTCCATTCTTTCAACTCTTTTAATAATCTCTCTCATTAGTACCCGTGCAATCAGCGATAGTGACCGCGCAATGGCAACGGTGAAGGAAGAGCTTTCACAGAGCCCCGAAATCTCTGCCCCCGATGTCGCACCCACTACTACCCATGGATTATGGGTAACTGGCGACTCTGTCATCCTAGGTATCCGCTACGAGTTGGAAAGTCGTAGCCATATCGAGCTCATTAACGCCAGAGTCGGTCGCCAAGCCCCTGAGTTAATAGATGTAATGCTCAACGATAAATTGAATGTGGTGGGATCAACGGTTATCTTCAATTTAGGCAACAATAACAAGCTCACTGAGGCAGAAGTAGCCGCACTCTTCGAGGCGGTTAAAGATCAACCCAAAATTATTGTCGTAAATACCGCTGTTCCACGTGGATGGCGGGACGAGAATAATCTCCTCATCGCGCGCTACGCCGAATTATTTGGCGCGGTATTAATTGATTGGAATGCTATTTCATCTGGTCATCCTGAGTATTTTGCTCCAGATGGTGTCCATCTTGTACCGGCAGGCGTTCGTGCATATGTCGATTCAATATCAAGCAAACTCTAATTTCACTTAGGTTAAAAAAATAAACCCCCACGCAATGCGTGAGGGTTTATTAATTAAAACTTTACTTAAACTCACCAGGTATTCCAAAGACTGTAGCTGATGCTACTTGTCCATCAGAGTAAACAGATGTCACTCGGAACTGTGTCCATCCGGCATCTCCACTCTTCATAACATTCTGTGTTAACTGATCGACTGGAACCGTTGCAATGGTTACCCAATCACCGCTTCCGTTAGCACGAACTTCAACATTGAATCCGGTCAATCCATCTACTGCCGTTGGAGCAATCCATCGAAGCTTCAATCCATCGGCGCTCTTAAGGGCCACAAACTTAGATGGCGCTTCTACCGCGGTAACGGTTGTTGCCGGCTCGGTTGGTTCTGCAGTTGCCGACTCAGTTGGTTCTGCAGTTGCCGACTCAGTTGGCTCTGCAGATTGAGAGATCGATGGAGCCGGAGATGCATCGTCATCATCACTCTTATTTGCTGAATTTGACCATACGATCGCTGCGAGAATTACAATTCCTGCGACGACCAAGAAAACTACACGGCCAGAGGTGCTCTGCTTAGGGGTTGCAACTGGCTTCGGAGCAACACGTGCAACTGGCTTCGGAGCAACAGGTGCGATCGGTGTCGTTGAAACTGCGACAACTGCCGGCGCTGAGGACTTCTTTACTGCACGCTTTGCAGGTGCCTTCTTGGCAACCTTCTTCTTAACCGCTGACTTTTTAGCAGTCGCCTTCTTTACAACGCGCTTTGCCGTCGCCTTTTTAGCAACGCTCTTTTTTGCAGTTTTCTTAACTGCGCGCTTTGTGGTTGCCTTTTTAGCAACGCTCTTTTTTGCAGTTTTCTTAACTGCACGCTTTGCAGGTGCCTTCTTGGCAACCTTCTTGGCTGCGCTCTTCTTCTTTACGGCCACGATGACTCCTTGGATAGCGGTGCGTACGCAAATAACGTACGTCGATAAGGCAAGGTTACCCCAGCCCCTTGAGCATTTCTATTACATGCGGTGCTATTGCTCGGAGTGATTTTCCGCGGTGGCTGCATGCATCCTTTTCCTGCGGGCTCATCTGTGCCGAAGAAATCGACATTCCAAGAGGTGCAAATATTGGGTCATAGCCAAAACCCTGATCTCCGATGGCTGCGTGAAGGATTCTTCCCTCAAATCGACCCTCAGCAACCATTTCTCGACCATCGGGCATGACAAGGGCGGCGACACAAATAAAATATGCGCCTCTTTTCTCATCCGGTACTGAGCTCAACTGCTCAAGAACTTTCTCTAAATTTGCCTTGTCGTCACCATGGACTCCCGCCCACCTAGCTGAAAATATTCCAGGGGCTCCTCCAAGTGCATCAATACAAAGACCTGAATCATCAGATATCGATGGAAGGCCCGTCATTTTCGCCGTATATCTCGCCTTTAGTAGCGCATTCTCTTCAAAGGTTGATCCCGTCTCTTCGACATCAACTAAATCAGGAAATTGATCGATGCTAACGAGCTCAATCGCCCCGGCTGAAATCGCATCGAGAATTCTGCGAAACTCAGTAATCTTTCCGGGATTGCGAGTTGCTACGACCAGTTTTTTCGACATAGCAATCAGAGGTTCACTAGTAGGAAGTTCATGGCTCCTACTGTGAAAGTACCGCTCTTTGAAGTTCGCTGAGCTCTTTACATCCAGCTACTGCTAAGTCAAGTAATTGATTGAGTAGTTCTCGGTCAAAAGGCTCACCTTCGGCAGTTCCTTGAACTTCAATAAAGCGACCGTCACCAGCTACGACGACATTCATATCGGTACCGGCTCGAACGTCTTCTTCATAACAAAGATCTAACATCGGAACACCATCAATAATCCCCACGCTCACCGCTGCAACTGTGTCGCTCAACGGGTTAGCAGTTGCCTTGATATGGCCCGCACTCTTTGCCCAAGCAATTGCATCGGCTAGCGCAACATATGCACCTGTGATTGCGGCAGTCCGCGTTCCACCATCTGCCTGCAATACATCACAGTCAATGACAATCGTGTTTTCGCCAAGCTCTTTTGTATTAACAATTGCACGCAATGAGCGACCCACTAAACGTGAAATCTCCTGTGTGCGCCCGCCAAGTTTTCCTTTAACGCTCTCGCGATCAGAGCGGGTATGAGTTGCTCGTGGCAACATTGCATACTCAGATGTAACCCATCCGGTACCACTGTCCTTCAACCATCGTGGAACACCCGGTGAAAACGATGCAACGCATAAGACGCGAGTCTTACCGAACTCAACTAGAACTGAGCCTTCGGCATGGTCTAACCATCCGCGCGTGAATTTTATTACGCGCAAATCATTAACTTCTCGTCCATCATTGCGTGCCATGTAGTGCTCCTATTGCTTAGTGTGTTGTATCTAGAGTTCTTGATGTTCTACGTGGGTTACTTCAGGTCCTAGAAAGCGTCGCGCTAAGCTTTCAAAAGCCTTTGCATCACCAGTTGCTAAGAATTTATGAGTTGGCGGCTGGCTCTGATGAGTCCGCAATAGATTCTTTTCAACCAAGGTCCGATAGAGATCCTTTGCCGTCTCTTCGGCACTTGATACGAGTGTCACGCCCTCACCCATTACATATGAAATTACGCCCGTTAGAAGCGGATAGTGAGTGCACCCTAAAACTAAAGTATCGATCTTCGCATCAATGAAAGGAGCTAGATACCCTCGGGCAATTTCAGTAATTTCGGTGCCGGAAGTCTGTCCTCTTTCTACGAATTCAACAAAGAGAGGACAGGCGACAGATGTAATTTTTAGTTGTGGAGCTGCAGCAAATGCATCGAGGTATGCCGCTGAATCGATTGTGGCACGAGTGCCGATCACTCCAATGTGTCCGCTACGAGTAGCGGCTACTGCGCGACGAGCAGCGGGTTGAATAACTTCAATCACTGGAACCGAATAACGCTCGCGAGCATCACGTAACATCGCAGCACTTGCTGTGTTGCAGGCAATCACAATCGCCTTTACTCCTTGTTCAACGAGAAAATCTAAACTCTCCAATGCAAACTCTCGGACTTCGGCAAGCGGGCGTGGGCCATATGGTCCACGGGCGGTATCTCCGATATAAATAGTTGATTCATTAGGTAGTTGATCCAAGATAGATCTGGCAACTGTAAGTCCGCCGACGCCAGAATCAAAGATTCCAATCGGCGCATCGCTCATATCGTTAATCCTACCCTGCACTTTACTTAGTTATAGATCATCATCCATGAGCGCTTGAATCAAAGATTCCTGAATCCATCCCAGCCAGCTATAAACGGCATAAACGCCGCGCATGGGGTCATCGGGTGCCAAGATTTCAAGATCCTCGTGTGAATTTTCTTGGACTTTCAATCTCACGCCCAGGGCCAAACGAATGTCATTCATGGCACCTAGCCAAGCATTTGCACTCTCATGGTCAACCTCAATAATGCCATCGGGTGAATCCTTTAAATCCATACACATAGTCATCGCATGCGCCGACTTCTTTGCGCGCAGATCTAGCTCGGTATATCGTCGAAACTCCGATGCATCGACTTGGTCGGCATAGGCGTTAGGTAATAAGCGCAGTAAAACTTCATCATCGGGTGGTGAATCGTGGCTTGTGATGCCAACCATCGCAGCTAGTGGATCATCGCTGTGATTATCAGTTCGCTCACCCAGGAGTTCAAGCATCTGCTCTACGAGATTAATTAGCACTTCACTCTCTGATGGTGAAAAATTTGCAACATAATAGCTATTTCCGTGGCGAGTAAAACCTGACTGCACCCCATCAGATTCAGTGCTCATATCGCCTGATCTCCTCGCGCAAGTGTGGCCCACAATCCATACTCGTGTAGACGAGCAACATCGTGCTCCATCTCTTCGCGACTTCCAGTTGATACCACTGCTTTGCCTTGGGTATGAACCTGCATCATGAGCTGGTGCGCCTTTTCCTTGGTGAATCCGAAGAGCTCCATCAAAACGTAGGTTACATATGTCATCAGATTTACTGGGTCATCCCAAACAATTGTTACCCATGGCTTTTCGCTACTAAACAACTCTTTGATCGCCTCATCAATCTTTTCTTCAGTGGTTTCATCTATCTTTACCATTATCAGCGCACCACTATCGAAAACTCTGACGAGGAAATCGTTTGCGGGCCATTGGCTATGCGAACACGCATTTTTATGACTCCCCTCTTTGCCTCAGTTGTTGAAAGAATAAACTCACTATTCAAATCCGTTGCCACACCCTCTCCAATATTTGTCCATTTCCCAGCGACAAATTTTTGAAGTGTTGCTTGGGCTCCTGAAACTCTCGGGAGTAACGATCCTTTAATCTGCAACTGCACGCCATGTTTGATAGTACTCAGATGCTCAAGAATAATTCTAGGACTCACTTCTATACTCTCTTCACTGCTTAATGACTCTGCGCGCTCCCATGTCCCTGCAGTGCTTAAGCGAAAAGTAGAGGTATCTGCAATCGTTACAGGAATTGAGATAGTGCCCTCAGGAGAAGTAATCGACTCGGCGATCTTCTTCCAGGTACTTTCATTCGCGCGCTTCATTTCAACGTTGACAACTAATCCAGAGATAGGTGCCTTGTCCTTGAGCGTGAATGCGCCTTTAATGGTGAAAATATCGCCGAATTTAACTCGTTGTTCCTGAGCACCTTCGATAGTGAGTGAGTTGATGACTTCAGCAGGTGCAATAGCGAGGGCGACATTTCGCATCGCCGTAGTTGCACTTGGATCCTCCATACCCAGAGTCCATAGCGATACTCCGCCTAATTGATACTTTGCAACTAAGTTCATGCGCTCTGTGTAGCTACGATCATTTTGATACCACACTGTCCGCGAAACACTGCATGCGGTCGCAGCACCTTTGCTAGTCAGGCCATTAAAGATCTTTACATATGAATATGTTACTTCGCTACTCTTCTCATCAAATATCGGCACAGCTTTATCAATCGCCGCCTTTGTATTTGCATAATTCATCTTAAAAGTTGCGGCTTTTGCCTTCATCGTTAATCCAGGTGGCGCAGAGACTGGGCAGGTTCCAGCGATTGCAGTGATCCAGTCACGGCCGTATCCCGGCAATCCAATAAATACTTTCGATGCAGGCATAATGCTTGTTGCATACTGAAGTGTCTTTTCAGTCCATGCAATAGGGCCGATGGGACCGGGCTTTGCAACAGAGTAGTCATACGTCATGATGCGCAATCGATCAATGCTAGATGCAATGTCGGCCCAGGCGTAGACGGTGTAACCCTTTAGCCTTTCAGTTGGATTAAAAGCATACGGAGTCGAAACCGATAAGAGCTTTTGTGAGGCATGTAATTGGTTGCTGAGCTCTTTAATAAAGAGAATCCAATTAGGAGCAGTCTTTGCCCATGTTGTGTTTCCATCTACAAAGGCAAATCCCTCAAAGTCCAAGTCAATTCCATCGAAGCCATTTTTATTTACTAAGTCAACAATTGTCGTGACAATTGTTGTTCGGGTCTGTGCTTTTGCTAAATAGCCCGAGAGAACTAACTTGTCCGTTCCATCGGTCATTGTTGGAATAATCTTTAAACCTGATTTGCGCATTAAGCAAAGTGTGTCGGCCATTGGCCACGAAGGATTTCCAGTTGAGTAATCATCACGGATTACCGTCGGAGATTTAAGCGTGTACCAAAAAGGCATGACCTCTTTCATCAAATCTTTATTGGTAAAAAGGTACGAAGAATTTAAAGCCACATTGTCTTCCGGTGAGTACTCCGCCGGCTCACATGTCACCGGTGCTCCAGGTACTGGAGTCGCGACACTGGGTAGCTTCTTAATAAAAGGCATGACAGTCTTGACTGAATAGTATGGAATCCACCCAGTGACAATGGTGCGGGGTTGATTTTCTACTCCACTAGCCGAAAGGGAGGATGAGAGAACAGCGACGATAATGAATGCCGTTGCGATGCCGAATTTACGCGACATCGCTATTTATCTTCAGGCTCGTTTTTCAGGCCTGCGTGAATCTCTTTACATGTTGGGCAGATGGGATATTTTTCTGGGTCACGCGATGGGATCCATTTCTTTCCGCACAGCGCACGCACGGATTTACCGGTCACGGCAGATTCAACAATCTTGTCCTTCTTTACATAGTGCGCGAATCGGTCATGTCCTCCATCATCTTCTTCTAAGACAGGTCTACTCAAGAGATCGGTATTTGAATCCGTCTCTATTGCGTCTTTTCTAAAGATTCCCATGAGGAGGATAAGAATACCTTCGGCGGCGGTGAAACTACGGGTAGAATTCGCAAATGAAGGACTTACTCCGTACTCAAGACCTCTCCCGCGCAGATGTTGAGCTCTTACTGGACACTGCCGCCGATTTCGCCGCTAATCCCCTTCGATCTAACACGGCCTTAGCCAATAAAAGCGTTGCGATTTATATGACAAAGCCATCTACGCGCACACGGTTGTCATCTGAAACGGCCGTTGCCCATCTTGGCGGGACGCCAATCTTTATCCGTGGGGATGAGTTGCAGTTAGGGCGCGGGGAGACAATCGCCGACACTGCGCGAATAATTAGTGGCTACTGCAGCGCATTGATAATTCGTACTTTTGCACAATCAGATGTCAACGAACTCGGCGCCAATGCATCGATTCCAGTTATTAATGCACTGACTGATGATGATCATCCAACACAGCTACTTGCAGATTGGTTAACAATTCGCGAGCAGTTTGGAAAAGATATTGCGGGACGCAAATTTGTTTACTTAGGTGATGGAAATAATATGTCGCATGCTTGGTTACTCATGGGTGCAATCATGGGCGCACATGTTGTTGCGGCAACACCAACTGGAGCATGGGCGCCAAATCCTGAAGTTGTTGAGATTGCGAAAAAGATTGCACTACAAAACGGTGGAAAAGTTGAAGTCACACATGACCCAGAAGCTGCAGCAAAAGATGCGAGTGTTCTTTATACCGATGTATGGATGTCGATGGGTGATCCAGATAATGAACGTGATGAAAAGGTGCTAGCACTCTCGCCATTTGCAGTCACTGAAAATTTAATGTCATTAACGCAAAAAGATTCAGTGTTCATGCACTGTTTACCTGCACATCGCGGAGAAGAAGTCGAAGCCTCTGTGATTGACGGAACACGATCCGTCATCTGGCGAGAGGCATATCACCGCCGCACAACCATTCAATCTCTGCTCTATCACCTTGTCAGAGGTGACCTGAAAGGCTCTAACCACTAGTATTTCACGCATGCTTATAGCCGTTCCTAAAGAAATTCGCGAGGGTGAAAAGCGCGTGGCGCTTGTTCCCGACATTATTAATAAATTAACTCGACTGGGTTTCGATGTTGTTATCGAATCTGGTGCCGGAGTACATTCGCAGGCAACAGATGCTGACTACGTCAAAGCTGGTGCAACGATCTCCAACGGAGACGTTCTCAAAACCGCTGACGCCGTTCTCTCAGTACAGCCTTTAACGCCAGCCCAGATGGGTACATTGAAGAAAGATGCAGTAACAATAAGTTTCATGTCTCCTGTTACTGCAGTTGATTCAATCGATGCTGCGGCAGCTGCAGGTGTAACTGCATTCTCACTTGAACTTGTTCCGCGAATTTCGCGAGCACAGTCAATGGATGCTCTTTCATCACAGGCATTGTGTGCCGGTTATCGCGCAGCTTTAGTTGGCGCCGAATTATCACCTCGATTCTTCCCGATGTTAATGACTGCAGCCGGTACGGTCACTCCAGCACAGGTATTGATTCTTGGTGCAGGTGTTGCAGGTTTGCAGGCGATAGCAACTGCGCGCCGACTAGGTGCCGTTGTATCGGCCTATGACGTTCGTCCTGCATCTGCCGATGAAGTCCGCTCGATGGGTGCATCATTTATCGAGCTCGAACTCGAAGCACTTGAGGGCGCTGGTGGTTATGCACGCGAGATGACTGAAGACCGCGCAGCACAACAACAAGCACTTCTTACCCCTTACATTGCAAAGTCACATGTAGTCATTACTACTGCAGCCGTTCCTGGCCGACAGGCACCTCGCTTGATGACACAGGCGATGGTTGATTCAATGGCGCCCGGAACGATCATCATCGACTTAGCCGCAGAAACTGGTGGCAATGTTGAGGGATCAAAGCCCGGTGAAATTATTACTACATCGGGTGGAGTTCGAATCTGGGGCGGCAAAGATGTTCCAAGCCAGCTTCCATTCCACGCCTCATTCTTATACTCACGCAACGTAGTAAATCTCTTGACTCTCTTTACTACACCGGCCAAGGATGATGACAAGGTCGCATTCGCAATCAACTTCGAGGATGAAATTATCAATGGGGCTGCCGTTACACATGGCGGATCCCGTAGAAATGCGGGAGGTAAGTAAATGGAGCCGATAGCAGTTATCTCAATCTTCGTCTTAGCGGTCTTCGTAGGTTTTGAAGTCGTATCAAAGGTCTCATCGACTCTGCACACACCATTAATGTCTGGTGCAAATGCAATCCACGGCGTGATCTTGGTAGGCGCGATTATCGTTGCCGATCACAGCGAAACCAATCTTGAACTCGGTCTTGCAGTTGCAGCGATCGTGTTAGCCACAATTAATATGGTGGGTGGCTTTGTCGTTACCGATCGAATGCTCGAAATGTTCAAGGGAAAGAAAAAATGAGCCGCACACTGTATGACCTCATCGGCCTAGCCGCAGGCGTCGCATTTATCTTGGCCCTTAAAGGCCTATCCCACCCAAAGACTGCCCGTCGAGGAAACTTGATCGGTGCCTTTGGTGCAACTTTGGCAACGCTCGTTGTCTTCTTCTACGCAATTCCAGATTCATCCCTTCCACTTAATAACCTTGGATGGATTCTCGGCGCGATTGTTGTTGGATTAGCGATCGGTGTTCCCGCAGCTCGTAAGGTGCAGATGACACAGATGCCTCAACTTGTTGCACTATTTAATGGTGTGGGTGGCGGTGCAGCGGCTCTCGTTGCAATCGTTGAGTATCTTCACCTTGGAACCGAGGCCACAACTGCCGAAGTTATCTTTACAGTATTTACTGTGATCGTCGGCTGTGTATCTTTCAGCGGTTCAATTATTACCTTTATGAAGTTGCAAGAGTTAATGACTACTCGCCCAGTAATCTTCCCAGCTGGCCGATTCATCATCGCAGCCACTCTGGTCGCCGTAATTGGCGTTGGTGGATGGGTTGTTGTAGCCCTTGGAACTACACCTTTACTTGTGCTCGCCGTACTTTCACTTCTCTTCGGTGTGCTCTTCGTGCTTCCAGTTGGTGGAGCCGACGTACCTATTGTTATCTCGCTTTTAAATGCATTCACTGGTTTAACTGTGGCGGCAAGTGGTTATGTTCTAGATTCAGTTCTCTTAATCATCGCCGGAACTCTCGTCGGTGCATCTGGAACAATCTTGACTCGCCTTATGGCCGAGGCAATGGGACGTTCATTATTTGGAACTTTGTTCGGTGCATTCACCGCAAAGCCTCAGGCAGCATCAGATTCAGCCGAAGAGCGTCCAGTGCGTTCAGGTTCTCCTGATGACGTTGCAATCCTTCTTAACTATGCACGTCGCGTTGTAATCGTGCCGGGCTTTGGTTTAGCCGTTGCTCAAGCACAACACACAGTGCGCGAATTAGCTGACCTGATGATTTCCAAAGGCATAGATGTTGCATATGGAATTCACCCAGTTGCAGGCCGTATGCCAGGACACATGAACGTGTTATTGGCCGAAGCAAATGTTCCATACGATCAGTTAGAGGAGATGGATGAGATTAATCCAACCTTTAGCCAGACCGACGTTGCAATTGTTATCGGTGCAAACGATGTTGTTAATCCAGCGGCTGAAAACACTCCAGGATGTCCTATCTATGGAATGCCGATTCTGCAGGTAGCAAATTCGGCCAACATCATCTTCTTGAAGCGTTCGATGCGACCAGGTTTTGCTGGAATCGAAAACGAGCTTTTGTATGATCCAAAGACCATGCTCTTGTTCGGCGATGCCAAGGCATCACTTACTAAGGTTGTCTCTGCCCTTAAAGCTCTGTAAAACTTAACGGAGATCGGGCTCTGCTTCGGCGGGGCCCGATTTTTGCATTTCTGCGAAGCTTCCGCACGCGCGATTTTCGAAGTTAACTCCTTCTTCGAAATCCCAGGGCCTTTACGTAGATACAAGGCTCACCCCCGTCGGCCGCTTGAGACAAAGATTGGGATTTCTGCGAACTCTTAACTACGAAAATCGCTGGGTTTGGGCAGGGGTTGCATGTAGTTGAAAGTTCAACTACCCTTGGAAGCGACTAAGGAGAGTTGAGATGCCTGCTGTAACCGTTGCCGATATAACTGTTTTGCCGCGAGTCCAAGAGGTTGTTGGTGCCCGCGCACGTTCGGTGAAGAGTGTTACGACTGCGCCGCAAGGCTATGAGGGCGAGGGATTTCCGGTTCGCCGAACATTTGCAGGAATAGATATGACCGAACTCGATCCTTTCATAATGATGGATCAAATGGGCGAAGTTGAATACGCACCTGGTGAACCTAAGGGAACTCCATGGCATCCACACCGCGGCTTCGAAACCGTGACATACATAATCGATGGAATCTTTGATCACAAAGATAACAATGGTGGCGGCGGAACGATTTCAAACGGTGATACACAATGGATG
>JBILUX010000125.1:0-3907 GCA_044370765.1 Candidatus Planktophila sp.
CACTCAGGTTTAAGAACTCACACAAGCGCTTATATGTCGCATCTCTATCGTAGATAGCGAGCTCTTCGAGGGCGATAGTAATCTGTTGATGAGAGGGGACTTTAGAAAGAGAGAGGTGGCCCGCAGTGATGCGTTTTTCATACCAGTCGATTCCTTCGAGAGGCGTAGTGGGTCCCCAGTTCTTGGTTAAAAGTGATGCGATAACATCTCTCGGGTCGCGGATCATATTTATAAATCGGGCGCTTGGATTGAGTTCCATGAGTCGATCCGCATTTGCAATGTTCATCGGAGTAGTTTCGATCCAGAGTTTCTCGCCCTGATTGTTACTCTGATTTTCAATTACTTTGGCAAGGAATTCAGATGCGGCTAGCTTTTTATTGCGATTAAACTTTCTCTTGAAGTCGTCAAAGATTTCAGTGAAAACCTCGTGAGTTATTCCAGATACCAACCCACGACCATGTGGGGGAGGGCTATCGATATCCCACCATTGACTTTCGATTTTCTCCGTAAAGAGAACCAGATTTTTGGCATTCTTTTCGTTCTCAATTAGTCGACGATTGCGTCGCGTCCTCAGACTATAAAAGGGAACGGGGGCCTGTACTTTTTGAGGCGCAAACTGTGAGCCAAATGTAATATCCAAGAGCCCACCAGCGTTAGAAACAAATTTTAGCTCTATCGGCAAGCTAGAGCGAACGTCAGGGTGCTGATTGAGTAAGTCTGCGACAACAGTTGTGCCGCTTCTGCCTGTTCCTCCACTAAAGATAAGTGCGGTCATCATCAACTACTCAAGACTCGGATTGCGTTAAATATTATGATTGCAATCGCAACGCATATGCCTAAAGGTCTTCTTGGAAGTCGGCCGACTAATCTGGCTGCAATAGGTGCCATAATCGTTCCGCCTAGGGCCAAACCACCAACAACCTGCCAGTCGATATCTATGCGGGTGATGTTTATTAAGAAGCCCACGCTAGCCGATACCGCCACAATAAACTCTGCCGCACTTACTGTGCCGATTATTTTCCGCGGCTCAGTCTTAGTTGTTGCCATCAGCGTTGGCGTCACGATTGGTCCCCAACCGCCACCTCCTGATGCATCAACAAAACCGCCGGTAAAGCCAAGGTAGGAGAGAAAATTTGGATTTTTAACTTCTACGAGGTTTGTGTTTTCAGATGATTGAAAAATATTTCGATACAGAAGCAAGAAGCCAAGAAACAACAGCAAAGTTGAGATAAATACTCGACCTGCCGAGATGTCTATAAAGGATAGGAAAGTTGCGCCAAGAATCGCACCTATTCCACCGGGAATTGCTAGACGAATCAATATTTTCTTATCAATATTTTCAGCGTGCCAATGCGATGCACCAGAGGCAAGAGTTGTTCCAATTTCAGCCATGTGAACTGCCACTGATGCAACCGATGCACTGGCACCAAGGGTGAGCAGAAGCGTTGAACTAGTAAGACCAAATCCCATACCTAGCGAACCATCGATTAACTGTGCGATGGATCCTGCAATGGCAAAGAACCACCAATTCATAAGATCAACTTAAGTAGAGCTGTTACATTTTCTGAGACCGGCAGAGTTCCATCGAGAATTAAATCGGGATGAACTGGATTTTCATACTCTTGCCCAAGCCCAGTCATATTTGGAATATCTCCCTTAGCGGCCTTTTTATACAAACCCTTGGGGTCGCGTGATTGACAGATTTCAATAGGCGTATCGACCCACACTTGAGTGAATTCATGATCCTCAAAGAGAGAACGCGCTCGTTCTCTATCGCCTTCAAAAGGGCTAACTAGCGCAACAATTACATATAAGCCAGCATCCACCATCAATTTAGCGACTTCAGAGGTTCGCCGGACGTTTTCTGCACGCTCTTGCGTTGTAAATCCTAAGTCTTTGTTCAGACCCAAGCGTAAGTTGTCGCCATCTAGCACGTACGAGTGGATTCCAAGCCCAAACAATTTCCTCTCGAGCTCATTTGCAATTGTTGATTTTCCGGAGCCAGAAAGACCAGTGAGCCAAAGAACCCCTGGCTTCTGACTCTTCATGCCTGCTCGCTCATTCTTTCCAATGTCATAGTGTTGATGTGTGATGTTGCTTCCGCGCCTAAGGACTATTTCAACCATTCCAGCGGCTACCGTTTGATTTGTGCCGCGATCAACCAGAATGAAATTTCCAAATTCGCGAGATTGACTGTATGGCAATAACGCTAACGCCGAGTCTGTAGCTATCTCTACGCTTCCAATTTCATTCATGGTCAGGGTTGAGGCCGAAAGTAGTTCGCCCGAGTTGACATCTAGTTTATGGCGCAGCTTTGTCACCATTGCCGGGGTGGATGTGGAGCCAGAAATTAAAATATATGAGCGACTATGGATTAACGGTTTCTCGTCTAGCCATACGAGATTTGCTGAATACCGATCACTCGAGACAGTCTCCTCGTCGGCCATCGTAATAATATCTCCACGCGTTGCATCAACCTCGGGATCAAGTACTAGCGTTACCGCAGTCGAATCGTCAGCCCGTTCAAGATCACCATCGAAGCTCACGATTCTAGATATCTTGGCAACGGCCGAGCCCGGGAATACTTTGACTTCATCGCCCACATTGATTGAGCCACCATGCACGGTTCCGGCAACACCACGGAAGTTTTCCGCTCTTGAAATACTTTGGATCTGCAAGCGCATTCCTTGATCATGATTTTCGCGCGGGGTCCAGCCCTGTATTGCTTCTACGAGGGTCGGTCCGGCATACCAGTCCATCGATTGACTTCGGATAACAACATTGTCCCCTGCCAGTGCACTCATCGGAATAATCGTGGCATCACTGATGTTAAGTCGATTGAGTGCAATCGATATCTCTGCGGCAATCAAATCAAAAACTGCCTGCGAATAATCCATTGCATCGAGTTTATTTATTGCAATTATTACATGCTGAACTCCCATGAGAGAGCAGATAGTTAAATGCCTCAAAGTTTGAGTGCGCAACCCTTTGGTTGCATCGATTAACACTAAAGCGATATCTGCACGAGATGCAGCAACTACCATGTTTCGTGTGTACTGCTCGTGACCTGGAGCATCTGAAATAATTAAACGCTTGCCATTGAGTAAATTCATTGACCTATATGCGACATCAATTGTTATTCCTTGATCACGTTCGGCCTGAAGTCCATCTGTGAGAAGGGAGAAGTCAATTTCGCCTTCAGGAATAGTCGAGCCGCTCCTTCGAATTTTCCGAGTCGCATCTACGCTGTCGTGTGGAACGCTATCGGTCTCAACTAGCAATCTGCCGATTAAAGTACTTTTGCCATCATCAACGCTTCCACATGTTAGAAGTCTTACGATTGAAACCGTCATCAAAAGTAGCCCTCGGATTTCTTTTTCTCCATGGAGTCTTCATTTTCCCCATCGATTAACCTTGTAGCACGCTCACTTAGTTTGACATTAAAGACCTCGTTAACCACGTCTTCAATGGTTGTGGCATCTGACTCGACTGCTGCAGTTAATGGATAGCAGCCAAGAGTCCTAAATCTAATCTTTTTTAATTCAGGTATCTCACCTTCGCCAAGTGGAAGGCGATCATCATCAACCATGATTAGCTGTGAACCGCGTTTCACTACAGCTCTTTCTTTGGCGAAGTAGAGCGGATTTACCTCAATATTTTCTTCATATATATAGTTCCAGATATCTAGTTCGGTCCAATCCGACAATGGAAAAATGCGCATGGATTGACCCGGGTTTAGGCGAGCGTTAAATGTTTGCCATAGCTCTGGTCTTTGATTTCTGGGATCCCAGATATGGCCGGCCTCGCGAACGCTGAAAATCCTCTCCTTGGCTCGGCTCTTCTCTTCATCTCGGCGGGAGCCACCTATGGCGGCATTAAACCCAAAACTATCTAATGCCTCTCGAAG
>JBILUX010000025.1:0-13865 GCA_044370765.1 Candidatus Planktophila sp.
TGGATTTGAATCCTCATCATCTTCTGGCATCGGTAAGTCTGCAATCTCTAGCAACTCTTCTGCCACTGGGTAATCTAAAGCGCAGGTTGCATCACTTAGAAAGAGAGAGATGTGTGAACCGAGGACTCGAATCAGTATAAAAAACTCTTCGTCGATAGATATTAATGCAATTGCGCCGCCATTTGTCTGTTGTGATTTGAGGCTTGTAATAATTTGAGTGATATCAGTTGGATCTGGGAGTATTCCAAGCGTCCAGCGTCCATCTTCATGCCAAGCGGCCACAGCGATATCTAATTCATTTGTGATGCTGCTTACTTTTGAAATCGAATCCGGCACATCATCGAGCGCATCGAACTCTTCGATGTCGTCTACAAGCTCTTCCTCGAATTCAGCCATACGCTCATAGTTCCACTCATTGGAAAGGAATGAAAGCCCTGTAAGGTAAGGGGCATGAAAGTACACGTAGCAGATCACCCATTAATTGCGCACAAATTGACGGTTCTGCGCGACGTACGAACCGATTCGCCGACTTTTCGCCGCCTTGTTGAAGAGCTAGTGACTCTCCTAGCCTATGAAGCAACTCGAGATGTTCGCACTCATTCAGTTGCAATTACAACTCCGGTAACTAAGACAACGGGATTAAAGATGGCCGAACCTCGCCCTGTTGTTGTGCCAATTTTGCGCGCAGGCCTTGGAATGCTTGAGGGTATGAGCAAGTTGATTCCAACTGCCGAAGTGGGCTTTCTAGGAATGGTGCGGGATGAGAAGACTCTCCAAGCAAGTACCTATGCAAATCGGCTTCCAGATGATTTATCGGGACGTCAGGTATTCGTACTAGACCCAATGCTTGCAACTGGCGGCACACTTATCGCAGCCTTTCACTATTTAATTGATCTAGGCGCAAATGACATCACCGCTATCTGCATCTTGTCGGCACCTGAAGGAATCGCAGCGGTTGAAAAGGAGTTTGCATCAAGTGCAGTTCCCATCACAATCGTTACTGGTGCCCTAGATGAGAGACTTAATGAAAATGGATACATCGTTCCAGGTTTGGGCGATGCCGGCGACAGATTATATGGAGTTGTATAAATGGCATCGACATCACCAGGATATGGAATAACAATCCGCATAGAAGGCTCACCTAATTCACAGCCTGTAGCTCTTGCGACAACAGTGATTTCTGGTGCAGGAGCAACAATAACCGCCCTCGATGTTGTCGAGTCGCTTCTAGAAAAAGTTGTTATTGACGTAACTTGTGACACGATCGATTCTGCTCATGCAGATGAGATCACAATTGCGCTTTCAAAAAATCCAGGGTTAACTGTTCGTAAAGTCAGCGATCGAACATTTCTTTTGCACCTCGGTGGAAAGATTGAAGTAACTTCAAAAGTGCCATTAAAGACTCGTGATGATTTATCGCGTGCCTATACCCCTGGTGTAGCCCGAATCTGCCAAGCCATTGTCGATGACCCATCCGATGCTAGGCGCCTTACGATTAAGCGAAACACTGTCGCAGTTGTGACCGATGGATCGGCAGTGTTGGGCCTTGGAAATATCGGACCTGCCGCGGCGCTTCCTGTGATGGAGGGTAAGGCGGCCTTGTTTAAGCGCTTTGCAGATGTAGATGCCTGGCCAGTCTGCCTTGATACGCAAGATGTCGATGAAATCGTCCGTACTGTTCAGTTAATCGCCCCGGTCTATGGCGGTATTAATTTAGAAGATATCTCAGCACCACGTTGCTTTGAAGTTGAACGACGTTTGCGCGAGCTATTAGATATCCCTGTCTTCCACGATGATCAGCATGGAACCGCAATTGTTGTCCTCGCTGCGCTTCGTAACTCTCTCAAGTTAGTTAACAAGAACTTAAGTGACGTTAAAATCATTCTTATTGGAGTCGGCGCGGCAGGTAATGCAATCGCTCGATTGTTAGTTCTTAACGGTGCGAGAAATATTATTGGATTTAACCATCACGGCGTAATCACTAGAGATATGAAGTCTCCGGATTCAATGCAGCAGTGGTTTATCGATACGAGCAATCCAGATAATTTCACTGGAGATATTGCGGGTGCGATGAAGGGGGCCGATGTGTTTATCGGAGTAAGTGCCCCTAACGTAATCACCGAATCCGACGTGGCATCCATGGCGCCTGGCTCGATTATCTTCGCCCTTGCTAATCCCGATCCTGAGATCGATCCCGTTATTGCGCGCAAGTATGCAACAGTGGTTGCGACCGGTCGTAGCGACCAACCAAATCAGATAAACAATGTCTTGGCCTTCCCTGGAATCTTCCGTGGTCTCCTTGATGCAAACGCTCACAAGATTACAGATGCATTATTGGTGGCAGCGGCCGAAGCTATTGCAGACTGCGTATCACCCGAGCAACTCAATGCATCATTTATCGTGCCCAGCGTCTTTGATCCAAATGTCACCAAGGCAGTGGCCGCGGCGGTAAAGAAGTCAGTGTGATTGAGCTAGCTGCATCTTTTGATGCTCAGTTATCCACTCTTGCTCCTTATCTGATCTATCTGATAACTGGCGCCATAATCTTCTTTGAAACTGCTGTCCTATTTGCTTTCTTCTTACCCGGTGACTCAATTCTCTTTAGCGCAGGTTTAGTTGCTGCCGCACATGGTGATGTAAATATTGTGATCCTTGTGAGTGTAATTTTTATCGCCGCCTTTTTTGGCGATCAAATCGGTTTTGTTTTAGGTCGATTAGTTGGCCGCCCATACTTAGAAAAGCATGATTCCCCACGCATGAAGAGCATGATTGCCAGATCTGAAAGGTTCTACGAGCACACAGGTTGGTGGGCAGTCGTTGCCGCGCGATTCTTCCCTTGGATTCGGACCTTTGTACCGCCTATTGCGGGCGCGTCAAAGATGAATTACTACAAGTTCTTAACTGCTAACGCATTAGGCGCGCTCTTGTGGGGAGTTGGAATAACTCTGGCTGGATATTACGCCGCTACCTTGCCGTGGGTAAAGACATGGTCCTATGCGATTGCAGCTTTCTTTATTTTTGCCTCACTGGTTTCCGCACTCGTGAACTATCTACGCCACCGGCGATAACACCTGCATAGGTCATTACAATTCCAGTAACTAAGTAAGCGCTTACATGGACTCCATCGGTTGGTGAAACTAAATCAATCACAAGTGAACCAACTAGTTGTCCGCCGACACTGAAAAGTGTGAATGTTAAGACTCCTAAATGTTGAACTATCGTTGATGTAAAAGCGATGTAGATAATCCCAATTATTCCCCCGGTATAAATCCACCAAGGGCCATTGGGTAAGGCTGCTAAGTGAGTTCGTCCGGTTGCAACTCCAATAATAATAAGAATAAGTAGAAGTGAAGTCCCTGTCACAAAGTTCAAAAGTGAGGTCGTGAAACTTTGATGGGAGTGTTCATTGATCTGACCATTGAGAGCCCGCTGCACTCCGACAACTGCACCTGCAATACCTCCCGCTGTAACTGCGAGCATTGAGAGATTCTTGGCATCGATTCGGTCGATAACAGAGACGAATACGGCGATTACGGTTAAAGCCGCTGCAAGTATTCGCCGACCTGTAATCGCTTTCTTGCCGCCCCCCGTTAAGCCAATTCGATCAACGGCTAATGACGTTGCAGTTTGGCCCGCAATTGATGCCACCGAATAGATTGCTACACCGATCAGGGGGACAATTTGGGTTTGAATTGCAACAAAGCTTCCGCCGAGAGCGCCAGCAAGTAGCTTCCAGCGAGCAATCTCCTTACGAGAAACCGCTGCACGAATATTCGATAATCCCTCTTTTATGGAGGGATTAAATATCGTGATGATTGTAATTATGACCAAGCCTGATCCAAAAGAAACCAGAGCCGCCTCTAAACCATTATTAAGTCGGTGCGATAGTTCGCCGTTAGCACGAGCCTGCAGCGCAATCATTACTCCAGAAAGGGCGGCGAGGAGATCTAGACGCATTAGGCGTGAGTGCCGTGAAACTCTCTTTTATCTGCAATCCAATCCATAAGCGCGAATAGAACGCCGGAGGCAACGAAGGTTAAGTGGATAACGATGCGCCACTTTGTGCCCCCTCCAACGTGATCCTGACCAGCCAACTCAATGAAATCCTTTAGGAGTTCAATTACTGAAATAGCTACAAGTGAACCAATCAATTTGATTTTAAGGCCGCTGAAATCAATGGTTCCCATCCAATGAGGGCGATCTTTTGACTCTGTTGCGACATCGATACGGGAAACAAAGTTCTCATAGCCAGCGAAAATAACCATCAGAATCAAGTTAGCTAAAAGGGTTAAATCCAGCAAAGCCAGCAGATCTAGCGTAAAGCTCTGTGGTGTTGCCTCTCCGATGTGGAGTGCTAAGTGATAGAACTCAATTAAGAAACGGAAGGAGAGAAGAACGAGTGCTCCGACTAATCCTAAATAAAGAGGGGCAAGGAGAAAACGAGAGCGAAATAGAACAACTTCAACACCGTGGGATATTCGATTCATGTAAGTACTTTAACTTATGCTTCAAGGTTTAGAGTCACTTGAAGCCACTCATCTTCAAGTTTGTGCTTATCGGAGCGTTGGGCTTCAAGCTCGTGTGTAATAGATGTTAGCCGCTCAGGGTCAAATGATGCGATCTCTTGCTCGGCCTCTAACTCCAAAATTCTTGTATTCGCCTTTTCTATCTGGCGTTCAAGACGGACTTTGTCTTTCTTAAGTTGACGCTCTTCGGCAGCGTTCGATGTTTTTTTCTCTTTTTGTGCCGTCAATGGAGCTTGCATCGCTGTATAACGAAGCTCCAAATACTCATCGACTCCTCGTGGAAGATCACGAACAGACTTATCTCCAAGTAGGCCTACAAAGCGATCGCAGACTCGCTCCAGGAAGTACCTATCGTGTGAGATGACAATGAGCGTTCCACCATAACTATCGAGCAAATCCTCGAGTTCGGTAAGTGTTTCGATATCAAAATCATTTGTCGGTTCATCGAGCAAGAGCACATTAGGACTATCCATCAATAAGCGGGTTAGTTGTAAGCGGCGCTTTTCACCACCTGATAAATCACCTACAGGAGTCCATTGTGATTCGCGATCAAAGCCGAGGCGCTCACAGAGCTGGGAGGCCGATAGCTCACGCCCGCCGCCGAGTTCTACGCGGTTAGCAATCTTTTCAACGGCCTCAAGTACTCGCCACGTGGGATCTAGCTCATCTAAATGTTGGGTTAAAAAAGCTGGCTTGACTGTTATGCCGGTTACTAATTTGCCTGCAGTTGGTTGAATCTCACCGATAAGAGTGCGCATCAACGTTGTCTTTCCTGCACCATTAATACCTACGATGCCGATTCGATCGCCCGGACCAATATTCCAATAGAGATCGTTAATTAACTCATTGTCACCGAGTTTTACTTGGACATGGTGCGCCTCATAAACGGTTTTACCTAAACGGTTGAGCGCAAACTTAAGTAGTTCGCCTTGGTTGCGTGGCTCGGGCTCCCCTGCAATCAATACATTCGCTGCATCGACACGAAACTTTGGTTTGGTTGTGCGTGCTGGTGCACCACGACGTAGCCATGCAAGCTCTTTACGAATCAAGCCATTTCGGCGGGCATCCATTACTGAACTTTGGCGAGCGCGCTCTGCCTTAGCTAAAACAAATGCACTATATCCGCCCTCATACTCTTCTACTTTTCCTTCGACAACTTCCCATGTGCGATCAGTGACGGCATCTAGAAACCAACGGTCGTGCGTTACTACAGTAACGGCTAATCCTTTTCGCCCATTTATATAACCGGCAAGCCATGCCACGCCTTCGACATCCAAGTGATTCGTCGGCTCATCAAGCAAGATTAGATCAAGTTCATTAATGAGAAGTTTTGCTAGACCAACTCGGCGGCGCTCTCCACCTGATAATTGACCAAACTTGCGATCAAAGATGTGATCATCAAAAGAACCAAATAAGCCGGTAAAAACTTCGCGAATATTCGGCTCACTCGCCCACTCATGTTTAGCAGTATCTCCCAATACGACTTCACCAACAGTGCTTTCTGGGTTTTCAAAATCAACTTGAGAGAGAATGCCGATACGCGCCGAATTTGATTTAGTTACACGGCCCTCATCGGGTGATTCGGTACCTGCAATAATCTTCATCAGCGTGCTCTTACCGGATCCATTTCGCCCAACGATTCCGATTCGATCGCCTTCAGATACTCCCAGTGAGACGCCTATTAAGAGCTCTTTAACATCGAAGGCCTTTGAGACCTCTTCGATATTTACAACGTTGCGCGCCATGATGGGAGAGCGTACCTTTCATCCATGAATGTTACTGACCGCGAATACGCGCTCGAACTCGATAGAAATGACCCTTTGGCCCATTTTAAAGCAGAGTTTGTGGTCTCAGATCCACAGATGTGTTATCTAGATGGAAACTCACTTGGCCGCATGCCGATTGCCACAGTTGAATCTATTAATAATTTTCTAACACAGGAGTGGGGCCGTGAACTCGTAACTGGATGGGGGCATTGGATTGATGAGGCTCAGCCAACTGGTGATTTATTAGGTGCTTCTGCATTAGGCGCAGGCCCTGGCCAAGTACTTATCTGCGATACAACCTCGGTTAATTTCTATCAACTTTGTTTAGCGGCTATTGCAGCAAGGCCTGGAAGAAAAACGATTGTGACGGATACTGCAAATTTTCCAACAGATCGATACATTCTTGACGGCATTGCTAAGCAGTTTGGTTTAAATCTCGTTCTCATTAACAATGAAGATCCGGCTATCGCAACACATGAGCGAATAACTCCAGAAGTCTTAGCTCCATATTTAGACGATGATGTCGCCTTGGTCACCCTTGAAGTAATCCAGTATCGCTCTGGTGCTCGCACTGATATCAAATCGATTACCGATCAAGTACGCGCTATTGGCGGATTAGTCGTTTGGGATGCCAGTCATGCAGTTGGTGCGATTGAAATGAATTTAGATGCAAGCGGCGCTGATCTTTGTGTCGGCTGCACATACAAATATGGAAACTCTGGACCGGGTGCACCTGCGTGGTTATATGTGAGCACAAGAGTTCAAAAGGAGCTACAGGTTCCGATCCAAGGTTGGTTTGCGCAAGAGGCTCAATTCGAAATGGGGCCAGTCTTTGAAAGAGCTACCGGGATTCGTGGCTTCCAAATTGCCACCCCCCCAATTATGGGAATGCGCTCAGTTAAATCTGCATTCACAATGATAAGTGAAGCCGGCATTAAAGAGATTGCAAAGAAAGCCGCCGTTGGTACATCCTTGATGGTCGATTTATTCGATGCCTGGTTGGCGCCCCTTGGAATGGAGCTCCACACACCACGTGATCCAGCGCAGCGTGGAGGGCATATTTCAATAGTGCACCCTGATGCCGCTCAGATCTGTGTGGCGCTGCGTAAAATATCAAATGTAATCCCAGATTACAGAGCTCCAAACTCAATACGCCTTGCAATCTCACCGCTTCCAACGTCCTACGTTGAAGTCTGGGATGGCTTTGATCGACTGCGCGACTTAGTGGCATCGGGCCGCTATAAAGATATAGATGAGAGTGGTTCAAGAGTCACATGAGCGAAAATAACTTCGATTCGGCAATGACCTATACCTCCTACCTTGCAGTAGATGAACTCTTAAGTCTGCAGCGCCCAGTATCTGATGGTCCAGAACATGATGAAATGCTTTTCATCATCATCCATCA
This sequence comes from Candidatus Planktophila sp., assembly GCA_044370765.1. Lineage (GTDB taxonomy): Bacteria > Actinomycetota > Actinomycetes > Nanopelagicales > Nanopelagicaceae > Planktophila. The sequence goes on from JBILUX010000025.1 coordinate 7,698, forward strand.
AACATATGAACTCTGGTTCAAACAGTTGATTCATGAGTTTGCCCAGGCTCAACGTTCAATGGAATCTGGAGATACTCACTACTCATTGTCTGTCCTAGGTCGAATTCGCACGATCATGAAGATCTGTGTCAATCAAATCGATATCTTAGAAACGATGACACCATTACAGTTCAACTCTTTTCGTTCATATTTATCGTCATCGAGTGGCTTCCAATCAGCTCAGTTTAGAAAGGTCGAGGCGCTATTGGGTCGTCGCGATACTAAAATGGCCGGCCACCTACCGCCCGATATTCAAGCTGAGATTGCAATCATTACCTCGGGTAACTCCGTGTATGACTCGGCCCTTGCATATTTAGCAAAACGCGGACATCCAATTCCAACTGATGTGCTCAACCGAGATAGAACATTGGCCTATGAAGCTAATTTACGTGTTCAGGATGTACTTTTAGATATTCACCGCAACGATCCTGAAAGTGCAATGGTCTGTGAGCGTTTACTAGATATCGATGAAGGCGTTCAGGAGTGGCGTTATCGTCACGTGAAAATGGTGGAGCGCACGATAGGTCATAAGATGGGTACTGGCGGATCAAGTGGCGTTGGATACTTATCAAGCACGCTTTTCAACCCAGCATTTAAAGATCTATGGGATATCCGTTCCCGCTTCTAATTTGTGCGGCAAGAGATTAACGCGAGTAATAGATTAGAAGCCCGATTATTGATAGTACAGCGGCTGCAGAGACCAGGAAATAGTTTGCCCATTTTGGTAGACCGGTGCGATCAGCTGCCTTGTTTGCAATTCTCTTTGTGTGCATCATTGCCTCTCCTGCCCAGGCAAACTCTGTAGCTAAAATTCCAAGCCCTGCAAGGACTACTAAAACGCCAGGGCCAGGGCCAACCAAGGCGATCGCTCCAAGAACGGTTACCCCACCACCAAGAATGCCGATAAATAAACGCCAAACGAGTTGCCCCGCTCGGGTTTTCTTCATCCATGTTCGAAGTCTCATTTAGTGCGCACCACCTCAACTAAACTCCCATATGCCTGGCTTGCAATCTCCTCTCGTCGAAGACGATATTGATTAGATGCGCCAGAGATTAAATGCTCGAAACGAGTAGTCGATTTAATCAGCCCACGCAACTCTTCCGGCTTAGTTGAATCGCCAAAAATCGGTGGCTCGGCTTTAGTAATTTCAACAACGATATGCGGGTTTAAGAAGCGATAAATAAGCGCTAATCGGCGTATGCCAAGGTTTATTACATGTCGCAGCCCGCGATTAATATGATCTTGCGCCATTAAACGCATAAAGGTTAGATTTTTTGCGCCAGTCGAATTTTCTTGTGTGGCTAACTTGAACAAGATATCTGCTATCTCCTGACCCCCACTCGTATCAGGCAACTCTGCACACTTGGCAGAGAGCTGAGCACGAACTTCCGGGCTTTGTAGTTTTCTAACCGTTGCAGTGATATCTGCTAAATCGCTTTGATTTGCGCGTAAGGCGTAGCCAAAGTCATTGCACCAGCGTGCACGCGCCTCTTGATCATCGGTTCCACGAATATTTGACACAAAGACAGTTGGGATTTGTGCCGGTAATAGTTCATGCACTCCGTTATATCCCGTCGCGCAGATTCCTGCATCAAATGCATGAAGAACTTTTGCAAGTGGAAAATACCGTGCAACCTTTATATCCAAGCCGTCAGGTGCTAACGAATTTCCATCTTTATCTATTGGTGCCTTAGTTAGGATGACCTGAAGATCTTTCCATCCGATTAGCCCTTCAAGGGCCGCAGTCATCTTGTGGTTAACATCGCTATCGCCAGTACCTAGTTGAACGAGTGCAACAGGTCGGTCGGGATCTAAACCTAAAACTCTGCGCGCCTCTTCACGTGAGAGCGCTTCATCTCTTTTAAAGAGAGACACTGGTGAAGTCAATACAGAGTCCTTGCGCTTTGATGTTGGTCCGAAATCATAGGCACGGGCGATATCTCCTGGCTCAATAATTACATCCATCATTGAGGCCTGAAGTCCCAAGATAAAACGTTGCGGCTTCTTTTGCCACAATCCTCGACGTACCCATACGAGTTTTAACGCCGGGCTTGAATTCTTTGCCGCGATTACTCCTGGATATGGAACTACGCCATCAAAAGATAGGACGGTAGCGCCAGTCTCTTCAACGAGGGCTAATAAGCGATCGCGTAAATATTTATCCCACTTTTCACGCGACATCCATAAACGATCTCGACCCGGAATATATTCGCAGCGAATATCCATAAATGAAGGGATGTCAGCGATCCCGCCAGCCATTGAAACAATGATTGGATTAGCCACATCCTTGAGCGCGACCGCGACAGCACTCGCGCGTGCAAGATGGCCCATTCCTACACCATTACTTGTCGCGAGGATGATTGTTGGCTTCGACATGAGCCTTAGCCTACCCAAATGCCTGAGTGAAATAGACTCATGGCGTGAACCTAGTTGCAGCCACAGCCATTATTGCCGGAAGGTTAGAGCCACAAGTTCACATCGAGTTCACGAACGAAGTGATTACATCCATCGAGGTAAATAGCGGCCTTGCGCCTACGGTTATCGGAACTCTTATCCCTGGTTTTGTTGACATCCATACTCATGGAGCAGGTGGGCATTATTTCTCGGCATTAAACCCCGATCAGATTTCAGCCGTGATCAATACGCATATGGCTCATGGAACAACGTCGATGTTGGCCAGTTTAGTCTCTGAACCGATTGAAAATTTGATTACTCAAATTAAAGCACTACTACCCTTTGTCAATCAGAGCGCTGTTCGCGGGATTCACTTGGAGGGTCCTTATCTTGCGCACTCTCACTGCGGCGCCCATGATCCAGCACTTCTTCGTAAGCCAACTATTGGCGAGTTGAAAGAGATGATTGATGCATCTGAAAACACTATTCGGATGGTCACGATTGCTCCCGAATTAGATGGTGCAATTCCAGCCATTGAGTTCCTGGTTGGCCAGGGAATCACTGTTGCTCTCGGACATACCGGCGCCGACTCCACAGCTACACGTGCAGCGATTAAAGCCGGCGCTTCAATTATTACTCACTTTAATAATGGGATGCCGAAGCTGGACAGTGGAGAAAATATTTCATCAGCCTCACTTGATGATCCGACGGTCGCCCTCGAACTAATTCTCGATGGTGTTCATGTAAATGAAGAAAGCGTGCGGCGAATTCTAAGGCTAGCCCCAGACCGCATCATCGCGGTAACCGATGCAATGTCAGCAGCAGGTGCCGGTGATGGTACGTACACAATAGGAAAGCTCGATGTGCTTGTTCAAGATGGCATTGCTCGCCTAACATCGAAGGGTTCACTGGCTGGAAGCACACTAACGATGGATCGAGCTTTTCTAAATTTGGTTAATGTATTTGGAATATCAATTGCCGATGCAAGTTTTGCCGCTTCAACCTTGCCGGCATCACGAATTGGCCTAGATAACGTTGGCAGCTTTGAAATCGGAAAGCGTCCAGATTTTCTTGAGTTCACCAACAATGGAGAAATCAAAACTCTATAGAGCTAGTTGCCCCAGGAAGAGTGAAGCGGGCGGCCCTCGGCATAGCCTGCCGATGATTGAATTCCTATCACTGCGCGCTCTGCAAACTCTTCAAGCGTGCGAGCGCCAGCATATGTGCATGATGAACGAAGGCCGGCAATAATTTCATCAAGTAAATCTTCAACTCCCGGGCGCTGCGGGTTCAAATACATTCGTGAAGTAGAGATTCCCTCTTCAAAGAGAGATTTTCGCGCACGATCAAAGGCATCTTCACCGGTAGTGCGTGCGGCTACGGCGCGCGCCGACGCCATTCCAAAAGACTCTTTAAATAACTTTCCATTCACATCACTCTGTAAATCTCCAGGAGATTCATAGGTGCCGGCAAACCAAGAGCCAATCATTACTTGTGATGCACCTGCAGCAAGGGCTAATGCGACATCACGCGGATGGCGCACTCCACCGTCGGCCCATACATGGGCTCCTAATTTCTTAGCTTCAGTTGCACATTCAAGAACGGCTGAAAACTGTGGCCGCCCAACACCTGTCTGCATCCGTGTTGTACACATAGCTCCTGGGCCAACGCCGACTTTAACAATCGTTGCACCTGCTTCAATCAGATCCCGTGTTCCATCGGCAGTTACAACATTGCCAGCAACGATAGGAATTGAGGCACCTAGAGATTTAATGGCTCGAAGAGCCTCCATCATCTTCTTTTGATGTCCGTGTGCAGTGTCTACAACTAGCACATCTGCGCCAGATTCAATGAGGGCAGCTGCCTTTGCTGCGACATCACCATTAATTCCAACGGCCGCAGCGATACGTAATTTCTTATTGCTATCAATGGCAGGTGAGTACAAAGTGCCGCGAAGTGCACCAATTCGCGTAATTATTCCAACTAAATCACCACTGGGTGAAACAACTGGCGCCAATTTATGGCGATGTAGATTTAAGAACTCAAAGGCGGCTCTTGCATCTAAGTTATCGGCCATTGTGATTAACTCTTTGCTCATTACTTGATGTAGCTGTGTGAAGCGATCTACGCTCTTGCAATCCTCTTCGGTAACAATTCCTACTGGCTTTCCACCATCGACGATGACTATCGCCCCGTGTGCGCGCTTATGTAACAAGCTGACAGCATCGGCGACTGTTTGATGCGGGTTTAAAGTAATTGGAGTGTCAAAGAATGTGTGGCGCGTCTTGACCCATTTAATAACACTGTCTACAACCGCATGTGGAATATCTTGTGGGATTACCGTGAGGCCACCGCGACGTGCAATTGTTTCAGCCATTCTCCGGCCAGAAATTGCAGTCATATTTGCAACAACCAAAGGGATTGTCGTGCCTGAGCCATCGTTAGAAGTTAAATCAACATCCATCCGGCTAGATAATTCGGAGGCACTGGGTACCATAAAAACATCGTCATAGGTTAGATCGTGGCTGGGAGTATTTATGAATCGCACGTGTAGAAACTATACACATGTAATATTGCTCTATGTCTGAATCCCTCATTTCGGCCCGTGGTTTAACGAAGAAATTCGGTGAATTAGTTGCCGTAGACTCCATCGACTTCGACGTTGCCAAAGGTGAATCCTTTGGCCTGCTTGGTCCCAATGGAGCGGGTAAATCGACGGTCATGCGCATGATTGGTGCAACATCCCAGCGCAACGCTGGTCAGTTAACGATTCTCGGAAAAGATCCTGAAAAAAATGGTCCGCAGATACGCGCGCATTTGGGAGTTGTTCCGCAGCAAGATAACTTGGATATGCAGCTAAGTGTTACTGAGAATCTTTACATTTACGGGCGTTACTTTGGCCTCCCCCGTAAATTTGTAAAGGGAAAGATTGATGAACTCTTAACCTTTGCCCAACTTGAGGAAAAACGGGATGCAAAGGTTGAAACGTTAAGCGGTGGTATGAAGCGGCGTTTAACAATAGCGCGCGCACTTGTAAGTGAGCCTGAAATATTAATGCTGGATGAGCCAACTACAGGCTTAGATCCACAAGCGCGGCATATCTTGTGGGATCGATTGTTTAGATTGAAAGAACAGGGCGTAACACTAGTTATTACCACCCACTTCATGGATGAGGCTGAACAGTTATGTGATCGTTTGATTGTTATGGATAAGGGAAAGATCATGGCCGAAGGAAGCCCTGCTTCGTTGATCAAGGACTACTCCACTAAAGAGGTTCTTGAAGTGCGTTTTGGTTCTGATCGCAATCAAGAGGTCGCCGACAAACTGCGATCAATGTGCGAGCGCACTGAAGAGCTGCCTGATCGTGTCTTGATGTATACCGAAGATGGCGAGGCCTTATTAGAAAAGATTTACGCTTCAGCTTTGCATCCAAAGACCTCATTAGTGCGCAGAAGTTCACTAGAGGACGTCTTCTTACGCCTCACCGGAAGAACGCTCATCGAATAATGAGCACTTTAACCACGCGCCGGGGTTCATCCCAACTAGTCGATACGGCCAAGATTCAAGCCAGAGGCGCGCTTTACGTTGCTGAAGCGCGAGTGCGAATCATGTTGAAGTGGATTTGGATGATTCTCGGAATCGCCATTGCAAATCCCATTCTCTATCTAATATCAGTTGGAATTGGCCTTGGCGGCTTAATCGATAAGAGCGTTGGGCCGGCAGGTGTCGATGGT
>JBILUX010000127.1:0-3887 GCA_044370765.1 Candidatus Planktophila sp.
GTGCAACGCGAAAGACGCTAGAGGATGCACGCGAACTCATTGCCAAGGAAGTTGGCTGTCTACCGAGTGAAGTTATCTTTACCGCATCTGGCACTGAAGCAAATAATATCGCGTTAAAGGGTCTGTACTGGGCTGGACGCGATAGCGGTAAGAATATCGTTGTTGTATCAAGCATTGAGCATCATGCGATTTTAGATCCAGCACATTGGCTTGCAACACATGAGCGGGCTGAAGTAATTGAAATCCCAGTAAATAGCGACGGAGTTATTAATCTAGATTTCCTAAAAGATTTAGTCGCAGCTCGTCGGGGTGAGATCGCGGTCATTTCGGTGATGCACTCAAATAATGAAACCGGGGTTTTGCAACCAGTCACCGAAGTAGTTGCCATTGCTGGTGAGATACCAGTCCACACTGATGCCGTTCAGAGCTTTAAGAAAACACCTCTGTCCTTTGCTCAGCTGGGCGTAACTGCAATGACAATTAGTGCGCACAAGATCGGCGGTCCTCTCGGAATTGGCGCACTAATTTTAAAACGCACAGTTGAGATTCCATCTCTATTGCATGGCGGTGGACAAGAGCGCGAGATACGAAGCGGCACATTAAATGCCCCTGGAATAGTTGGCTTTGCAACGGCTGCGACTAGTTCGCATTACAACGCTGGTGCGGTGTCTGGATTACGTGATCGCTTCATATCCTCAGTGCAATCCCTGATTCCGGATGCAGTAATAAATGGTCTTGCATCGATGCGACTACCTGGAATTGTAAATATCACTTTCCCTGGGACGCAGAGCGATACTTTGCTGCTGCTCATGGATGCCCAGCACGTCTCATGTTCAACGGGCTCTGCATGCAGCGCCGGTGTGCATGAGGCAAGCCATGTTCTGCTCGCGATGGGACATAGCGAAATAACAGCGCAATCATCGCTTCGCTTTTCCTTTGGAGCGATAAGTACGGCAAGTGATTGCGATTTTGTTGTGTCAGTACTGCCTGATGTAATTGCCCGTGGAAGGGCGGCAAACCTTAAATGAAGTTAATCGCGGCGATGAGCGGTGGCGTGGATTCGGCTGTGGCCGCAGCACGCGCGGTTGAGGCGGGCCATGAAGTAATTGGCGTCCACTTGGCCCTATCTGCCAATCCTCAGAAATACCGATCAGGCGCACGTGGTTGTTGCACAATCGAAGATTCACATGATGCCCGTCGCGCCGCCGATGTAATTGGTATTCCTTTTTATATTTGGGATATGGCCGAAGAGTTTCATGATGGAGTTGTAGAGGATTTCCTGGCTGAATACGCAGCAGGTCGAACTCCCAATCCCTGTCTGCGCTGCAATGAAAAGATTAAATTTGCCGCAGTCTTAGATCGCGCCCGGGCAATGGGTTTTGATGGTGTGGTGACCGGGCATTATGCGCGAACACAGATGAGTGAAAATGGAAAGACGTTGCATCGCGCTGTCGATCACTCAAAGGATCAGTCGTACGTTTTATCTGTATTAACTGTCGAACAGATTGCTGGTGCGATTTTTCCACTTGGTGATACAACAAAAATTGATATTCGCAAAGAGGCCGAGACCCGTGGATTAGCTGTTGCTCAAAAGCCCGATAGTCACGATATTTGTTTTGTTCCATCGGGAGATAACGCAGGATGGTTACGCGATCGCCTAGGCAGTGACGTGGGTGCGATCGTCGATCAAAGCGGCACCAAGATTGGCGAGCACAAAGGTGCCTATACATACACAATCGGACAACGCAAAGGCTTGGGTCTTACGATTCCAACTGCAGATGGCTCACCACGATTTGTCTTAAAGATTGAACCCGTTACAAATACCGTTGTCGTGGGCTCTCGTGAAGAGTTAGCAATCACAATAATGCGCGGTGAGCGACCCGTTTGGTGCGGACCAGCGATTGGCGCGGGCAAGTACATTGGCTTTGTTCAGATCCGAGCCCATGGCGCCGCCCTTCCATGTACATATTTTGTTGAGAATGGCCTGCTCGTTGCCGTTCTTGATTCTGCGCTACTTGGACTTGCAACAGGTCAAGCGATGGTTATCTATGATGGCGATCGCGTCGTAGGGTCGGCGACTATTTGTGAGACGCAATAAGTGAGTAATACAGCTCGCCGTCGAATGAGCGAACTCACAAATGAGATTCGTGATCATCAATTTAAATACCACGTCTTAGATGTACCAACGATTACCGATTCTGAGTTCGATGGACTTCTTCGCGAACTCACCGCCCTTGAGGCTAAATATCCAGAGCTTCGCGAGGCCGATTCACCAACTCTTGGTATTGGTGGGGGGTTTGCAACTTCGTTTACACAACATGATCACATCGAAAAAATGATGAGCCTTGATAACGTCTTTGATAAGGATGAACTTTCAGGATGGTTTGATCGCGTTGAAAAAGAGGTATCTGCACCGACATATCTATGCGAACTCAAAGTCGATGGCCTTGCAATAAATTTGACCTATGAGAACGGCCAGTTAATCCGTGGACTGACTCGGGGCAATGGAGTAACAGGCGAGGATGTCACTCTTAATGTTAAGACTATTAAGAACCTGCCTCATCTTCTGGTTGGTGCAAAGATTCCAAATCTTATTGAGATTCGAGGCGAAGTCTTCTTTCCACTCGCGGCCTTTAACGAGTTAAATGATGGGTTAGAAGAGTTAGGAAAGCCACTCTTTGCAAATCCCCGCAACGCCGCAGCTGGTTCACTCCGCCAAAAAGATCCGCGTGTTACCGCCGCGCGCCCACTCTCAGTTGTTGTTCACGGCATTGGAGCCCGTAAAGGCATTGAATTTGAATCACAAAGTGGGGCCTACGAAGTTTTGAAAGAGTTGGGGTTACCTACAAGCCAGAGGATAAAAGTTTGTTCGACAAGGCAAGAGGTTGAAAAATATATTGAACACTATGGCCTTCACCGCCACGATATCGAACATGAGATCGATGGCGTAGTAATTAAAGTCGATTCAATTGCCGAGCAGTCTCAACTAGGTTTTACTTCACGTGCACCAAAATGGGCGATTGCCTTTAAATACCCACCTGAAGAGGTTACAACTCGCTTGTTAGATATTAAAGTCAGCATTGGTCGCACGGGACGTGTAACGCCATTTGCTTTCATGGAGCCAGTAAAAGTAGCAGGCTCTACGGTGGCAAATGCAACGCTACATAATGCCTCCGAAATTCTCCGCAAAGGTGTTTTAATCGGTGACATTGTTGTCATACGAAAGGCTGGCGATGTTATCCCTGAAGTTTTGGGGCCAGTTATCGAGCAACGCACAGGCAAAGAGGTTGCATTCGTTATGCCAACGCACTGCCCTGAGTGTGGCGCGCCGCTTCGCGCAATGTCGGATGGAGATGTCGATATCCGATGTCCCAATGCGCAAAGCTGTCCAGCGCAGTTGCGAGAGCGCATCTATTACATAGGTTCGCGCGCAGCCCTTGATATCGATGTTTTGGGCTATGAAGCTGCAGCTGCATTGCTAGATGCAGAGATTATTACAGATGAATCCGACCTCTTTGATCTGACAAAGGAAAAGCTAGCAACTTCGGAGTTCTTTACAAAGAAGGATGGAGAGCTAGGACTTAATGTAGAAAAACTTTTGGCTGCGCTCACTAAAGCTAAGAGTGCGCCCTTATGGCGAGTGTTAGTTGCATTATCTATTCGTCATGTTGGCCCAACTGCAGCACAAGCCTTGGCGGCGCACTGCGGATCGATAGAGAAGATTTCAACATCGACGGCCGAAGAGCTTGCGGTGATAGATGGAGTCGGCGCAACGATTGCAGAGTCGATTATTGAGTGGTTTAGCGTTGAATGGCATCAAGAGATTATTGCTAAGTGGAGCGCAGCAGGGGTGCGCGTTACCCAAGAGGCTTCGGTACAACTTCCAC
>JBILUX010000126.1:0-3887 GCA_044370765.1 Candidatus Planktophila sp.
GCGTACAAGGAGACGTCGCATAGCCCGGTCGAGTGCGCCTCACTGCTAACGAGGTAAGGTTTAATCGCCTTCAGGAGTTCAAATCTCCTCGTCTCCGCCAGTACATCAATTGAAGGAGCAGTAATGCTGCAGTACAAAGTGGCAATTATCGGCGCAGGTCCAGCCGGCTACTTTGCCGCTCAAGCATTGCAGAATCTACAAAACGACGAACACACCTTTGCAATCGACATGATTGAGCGCTTACCAACACCATGGGGATTAGTTCGAAGTGGCGTTGCACCAGATCACCCAAAGATTAAAACCGTTGCTAAAGTCTTTGAAAAGATTGCAGCAGATCCTAACTTTCGTTTGTTTGCCAATGTTGAAATCGGGACAGAGATAACCGTTGCCCAGCTCGCGGAAAAATACGATGCGGTAATTATTGCTACAGGTTCTTCTTTGGGTAAGAAACTTGGGATTCCTGGCGAAGATTTATACGGCTCAATGTCGGCGGCAGATTTTGTGCCTTGGTACAACGCCCACCCAGATTTTGCAGATGTAGATGTTCCACTTGATTGCGATACGGCCATAGTAATTGGCGCAGGAAATGTCGCTATGGATGTTGCGCGCATGTTGGCCCTTGAACCAAGTGAGTTAGATTCAACCGATACCGCCGACCATGCAATAGAAGCCTTTAAAAAGAGTTCAGTGCGTGATGTTTATATCAGCGCTCGCCGAGGGCCAGAACATGCCGCCTTTACATCCCCAGAATTACGCGAACTTCCAAAGCTTGAGCACACCAATGTCATCATGGCGCGAAGCGATATCGATGCCGCGATTGTGCGGGCAGGCGATGCCCCCGAAAAAGATGTGAAGAGTAATTTAGATGCGATGCTTTTAATCGCGGACCTACCGAAGAGCAATCATGAACGCACGATGCATTTCCTATTTCAACACACCCCTAAAGAAATCCTGGGCACCGAGCGCGTTGAGGGCATCGTGTACACAACTGCAGCCGGGGATGTAACAATCACATGTGGTTTGGTAATCACCGCGATTGGGTATCAAGCCGAAAGTGTCGAGGGTGTCCCATATGAAAATGGCAAGGTTGTTAATGTTGATGGCCGCGTTAAAGAGAATATGTATGTTGTCGGGTGGGCAAAACGCGGGCCATCAGGGGTCATCGGCACTAATAAATCCGATGCAGCTGGCGTCATGGAGCTCTTGGTCTCTGATTTGAAATCCCCTAAGAGCGCCGGAGATATCTCGGGGCTAATTACACGCCAAATAGTTATTGATCAAGCGGCTTGGCAACGTATCAACGAGGCAGAAGTCGCCGCCGGTGAGGCAAGGGGTAAACCTCGAGTTAAGAGTGTCAAGCGCGAGGAACTTCTAAAATTGGCTACTTTGTAATTTAGTTTACCTGTTCGCAATCATGTCGTTACTTGATTTTCTAGTAATACTAATCGGCCTCTGATTAGATACAAGGATGAAACAAACCCTCAAATCAAACAAAATTCACGGCTTTGGCGCATTAGCCACAGCCACCGCATTATTAGTATCTCTACTAATTCCTAGTGCACATGCAGAGACATATTCTCTACCTGGTGTACCTACTGGCGTCACTTCATATATCGGTGCAAGTGGTGTTGTTGTTAAGTGGACACCAGCAGCGAATGTAATTCCAGCGGTAACTGGATATGTTGTTTCCGCCGGTGCGGGCTCATGCCCAATCTTTGTTCCAGCAAGTTACCACTCCGTCGTCACAATGCCCGTCGTGGTTGGACAACCTGCCGGAACTCCAACAGTTCAAGCAGTAAATGCTTATGGTTTTTCAAAGCCGGGAGCATCAAATAAGTCCTACACAGCCGAACAACTAGCAAGAGTATCTTCATCAAGTAATAAGTCAGTGCAGATTTTGCAGTTTAGTGATTTTCACGGCGCAATAGAGACTGGGAATTCATTCGGCACTTCACTCTTTGTACCTAACTTCGCGGCAGATCGAGCCGCTGCCGCCGCCACATTTACAGTGGCAGCAGGAGATAACATCGGCGCTGCACCACCGATTTCAACTGAGTTTGAAGAAATGCCAACAATTGAATCTATGAATCTGATGAAGGTTGATGCTTCCTCATTTGGTAACCACGAACACGACCGCAACCTTGAGCACCTCCAAAAAGTTATTGGAGCATCTGATTTCGAGTGGGTTGTGGCGAATTACCCAGCTGCATCTCTTGCCGCTTTAAAGTCGGGAAATAAAGCTGCAAAGCCTTACACAATCATCAACCGTGGCGGTATCAAGCTCGGAATCGTTGGAGCTAACACCCCAGAGACTATTGAGCAAGTATTCCCAGGAAACCTTGATTACGTCGATGCATCGGGCAAAAAAGCAACAATAGAAATTGATCCAGGAGTAGTTGGAATCAATAAATCTATCGCCGATGCCAAGGAGGCAGGGGCTGAGCTTGTCGTCGTTGTGATACACCAAGGATGGACTGAGAATTCAGATGGTGTTGCAAAGGGCTTATTCAATAGCCTTTCGGCTCAAATTAAAGGAGCTGCAGCAATTTATGGTGGTCACAGTCATCAAACTTTCTCAACTTTAATTCCAACCTCGAGTCGTGGGCAGGCACCGGTACTTCTCGGTCAAGTCCGCAATTCAGGTGTTGAATATACACGCAGCCAAATCTGTATGAAGAGCGGACGGGTTGTTGGTACATCACTTCAACATGTATTGAAGGCTGCTGCACCGACGATTAATACTGGAGTAGTTAGCACCGTAACGACACAAGATGCAACTGCCGCAGCACTTGTAAAGAAATACAAGGATCAGCTGACCGGAAAACTTGATGTCAAAATTGGTTCAGTATCAGGAATATTCCCACGCGGAGGCAGCCCAGCGGTAGAGCGCTCTGGTGAGAACCCAATGGGCATCTACATTGCAGATCTTCTTCGTACTAAATACAAGACTGATTTCGCAATCTCTAACGGTGGTGGAATCCGCGATACCTTCCCAGCGAAGACGTATATTCCAGCTAATACCGCACTTGTTCGCACAGGTACTGGTCCTCTCGACGTAACGCTAGGAGATGCACTTACGGTCTATCCATTTGGCAACCAAGTTGCGACAACAGTTGTAACGGGAGCAAATCTCTGGGTCGCGCTTGAAAATGGAGTTGGTGGAAACTATCCAGGTGATGGACGCTTCCCTCAGGTATCTGGATTCAAGTTCACGTTCGATTCTTCTAAACCACTGGGATCACGCATCGTTACCGTCACAAAGAATGATGGAACTCCAATTGCAAAAGACAGTACTGAGTACACACTCACAACCCTTGACTTCATCATTTACGGTGGAGATGGATATCTGAATGTATTCTCACCTGCAAAAGCCAAAGTCAAAGGCGCACTACTGGATGTATTTGTGGATGCGTTAAAGGCCGATATGGCAGCTGGAAAGGTCACCCAAGTTCCCGCCCTTGATGGACGCGTGAAAAAGGTTGGCTAACTAAGTAGTAATCACAAAGGGCGTCGGTTAACTCCGGCGCCCTTTGTGTTTTACTTAAAGTGCGCGCTCTTCTCCCAGAGAATTTCCACCATCGATGACGATCGTCTGTCCTGTTATGTATGAAGCTCCAGGACTTGCGAGCCAAGTAATTGCACTTGCAACCTCTTCTGGAGTACCTCGTCGACCGATTGGTGTTGCTTTGCCTTGATTTATTTCATGCTCTGAATTTGTTGTACTTGATATCCAACCAGGTGCAACGGCATTTACCGTAATTGGAAGATGTGCGAGATCAAGTGCTAAAGCCTTTGTGAAACCAGTCAGCGCACTTTTTGCAGATGCATAAGCCAGAGTACTTCTCATCACCATAATCGGGCCAGTAGAACTTGAAACCATCACGACT
>JBILUX010000128.1:0-3874 GCA_044370765.1 Candidatus Planktophila sp.
TATGACGCACCAAGTTATTAGAGGCGTTTCGGTGCCGAAGATTGGGTTGGGCACTTGGGAACTCAGCGGCGACGAATGCGTCGAAACCATACTCACGGCTGCTGAGATCGGCTATCGCAATTTCGACACTGCGGTGCGATATGCAAACGAGGAGAGTGTTGGTAAAGGCCTCGCTCAATCGGGCGTACCTCGAAACGAATTATTTGTTACAACGAAAGTATGGATCACCGATCTCGCAAAGGAATCCATCATTGATGTTGTGGGGCAGTCGCTTGATCGTCTGCGTCTGGATTACGTTGACCTGCTTCTTATTCACTGGCCGTCGCCACATTTCACCGTGCAATATTCTGTTGAGTCGCTCTCAATAGCAAAGGCGTCTGGCCAAGCACTCAACATCGGCGTGAGCAACTTCCCGCCCAAACTCCTTCGTGAAGCGCTTTCATATGCAGACGTGTTCTGCAATCAGATCGAGTTTCACCCATACCTGAGTCAGGACCAGATTTTTTCCATGGCCGCTGAATATGAACTGCTCATCACAGCGTACGCACCTCTTGCAATCGGACGGGTGTCGGATGAACCGCTCCTGCTTGCCATCGGTGCCAAGCATGGAAAGACCGCTGCGCAGGTAGTGCTTCGATGGATCTGTGATCATCCGAACGTCGTTGCTATTCCGAAGTCGCGATCAAAGAATCGCTTAATCGAGAACTTTAATATTTGGGACTTCACTTTGTCTCAGGAGGAAACTCAGTCGATCACGAACCTTGCGTGCGGACTACGAATCTACGACGAGGAATGGGTGGCCGATTGGGAGGATGGATCTCAAGGACCGCGCACGGCTCTTCGCACGACGACGCTCAACTAATTTTCAACAAACCACGAAACGATACGGAGAAGAAAATGCTTAAAGTAGCTGTGGTCGGAGCTGGATACATGGGATCCCTGCACGCATCGTGCATCGCAAACAACCCACGCGCTAAATTAGTAGCGGTCGTCGACATTAATGCCGCCGCTGGTAACGCTCTTGCAGATCGGTACGGTGCGCGATACTTGCCTTCAGTAGCCGATGCTCTTAATTCTGAAATCGACGCTTTCATTGTCGCCCTTCCCGATCGATTACATGTTGCGGCGGCAGTCGAGATTCTTCAAGCGGGGCGTCCTGTCCTCGTGGAAAAACCATTGGCAGATACCTTGGAGGGTGCGCGGGCTATCGCTTCGGCCGCTAGCGCAACGAATTCTCGCGTTATGGCCGGACACATTCTTCGTTTTGATCCGCGTTATTCAGCCGCAGCTGAGTCAGTGCGGCGCGGAGACATTGGAGAAGTTGTCCACGTAACGGCGGGACGATTCGGTACGCGCAACATTGGTATGAAACTCAATGGGTCGAGCTCTGTGTGCTTCTACATCGGAGTTCACGACGTCGATGCAATTCAGTGGATCACCGGCACGAGAATCGAGCGGGTCTACTCCCGATCGGTATCAAAGATTATGCCGAACCAAGGTGTCGACTCTGAGGATGCAATCATGAGCACGCTCGACTTAAGCGGTGGAGCTATCGGAAGCTTGTTCAACAGTTGGTCCCGCCCCGATCACGGTCCCTTCGTAATAGATGGACGATTTGAATTAGTTGGCACCGAGGGCACTCTTGAGATCGACGTGCGAGATCATGGACTGCGCATACTCGGGCCAGATGGATACCGTATTCCAGATGGACTTCATTGGCCCGAGGTCAACGGTCATATTGTCGGCGACCTTGCAGCCGAGGTCGACCACTTCCTTTCCTGCATCCTCTCGGGCGCACCGTTCGTTCAAGCGATCGAGGAAGCGATGGGAGCGGTCGCAGTGAATGACGCGATTCTTCGCTCCGTTACAAGCGGAAATCCGGAATCTGTCGAGAGTATTTAAAGCGCTCGCCATCTAACTAGTGGTCACATAAGAGGAGAATAAAATGAACCTTGCAGAGAGACTGGGAGTGACTCCCGTTATTAATGGGGTGGGACCAGTGACACGTCTTGGTGGTCTCAACCTCAGTGAGGAGATTGAGACAGAAATAAAGAATTCTTCTCATCAAAGTTATCGCATGGATGAGTTGCATCTCGCGGCCTTTGATTACATCGCTAAGGCGCTAAATGTACCTGGCGGACTCGTTACTTGTGGCGCGGCAGCAGCTTTAACTATGGCCACCTCTGTCTGCATTGCAGGGTCTGACGTTGAGAGAATTAATTCACTACCTCATGTAACGTGGCCGAAGAAAAATGTAGTTATTCAACGAATTCAATCAGATCCATACGATCACCCGATTATTGCAACAGGTGCAGTCCTTCGGCTTATTGGTGGAGATCACGGTGCGAGCCTTGTAGAGATTGAATCATCTCTTGACGATACTGTTTGTGCCTTTATCTATCGACAAAATGATTTTAAGACAGAAGTTGAATTGAGTGAAATTATAGAGCTTTGCAACGCTAAAGGAGTTCCTGTAATCATTGATGCGGCAGTCACGGTGCCACCAATCGCGAGATTGCAAAACTACTTCAAGATGGGTGCTACTTTCGTGGCAGCCAGTGGAGGAAAAGGCTTCCGTGGTCCACAAACTGCCGGACTTCTCTTTTGCAGTAAACAAAATGCAATTATGGCACTTCTCCACCATTTAGATATGGATGAGCGAATAACTACATGGCCCTCCTTACAAGGGCAGAGCAACGCGCCACTGGGACTTCCAGCAAACGGCATTGTACGTGCTATGAAAGTTGGTCGAGAGCAGATCTTTGGAATGGTGGCTGCAATTGATCAATACTTGATTAACGCAGAGTACAATTTGGGAAACGAAGAATTGGACATGTGCGAAAAGATAGTTCAAGAGTCTGATGCGATTGATGTTATTAGATACCGAAATGAGTACCTTCTTGTTGACCAATTGAAATTCAGAATTGGTGCACCCCAATTTGTAGATGAGGTCTATCTTGAGTTACATCACGGATCACCCAGAGTTATTCTGGGGCAAGAGTTAACTCCATTGGGATTCTTGACTCTCAATCCAATGGCGCTGCAATCGGGGCAGGGTGAGAAAATTGCACGGCGAATAATTGAAATTTCGCAGAAACTCGGTATTAAGAAGGATAAATAGAAATAATTCGCAAGAATTGAAATGGCTGTGCATGGGAGTACCCCGAGAAATCCGAGTCTTTTCCTTTTTTCGGCTTATAGTGCGGTTCTTCGCTCCGTTACAAGCGGAAATCCGGAATCTGTCGAGAGTATTTAGAGCGGCTTTTCTTATTTAGTTGAGCGCTTGGTTCCCACGTACCAAACCAGGCCAGAGACTATATGCATAGAAGCCAAACCTAATGATGTCTTTGAGTCATCTGATGCTGAAAATGGGGCAGCTGCTGTGACAATGCCAAATACAAGACCGATCAGTGGGGCCTTGGAAACAAATCCTTGTGACTTCTTTCCTATAAGTGATGCAAAGAATGCGGCCATAACGAGTCCAAAGAAAGTCATTCCAAGTACCATTCCAAGCGCAATATCTTGAGAACCACCTTGGTTAATAATCATTGTTGCATCCGCGGATTTCGCAATGAAAAATATGAGTGAGTTAATTAGCGCTGCGAGTACTGCAAATCCGGCGAACTTACGGACATTGATATTTTGAGCCATTATTAGAGTTCCTTCTTATTGAGTGGATGGTTATCTTTCATATGTTTTGAGATTACTTCTGAAATTTCGATTAAAGCTTTCATTTGGTCTTGAGTAAGAACTTCGCTGAAGCAGTGATTGATCTCTTTTGACTGCAGCGAGATGGCAGATTCAGCGATTTTGCGCCCTTTTGCCGTGATGCTCACATCAAAGCATCGCGAATCAGTCGTACTCCTTGATTTCT
>JBILUX010000129.1:0-3832 GCA_044370765.1 Candidatus Planktophila sp.
GGCGATGAAAAAAGAAGAGATTCCCGACTACTCCTGAGAAGAGAATCCAAATCAAGTAGACATCTACTGCAACGAATGAGGCACCAATCTTTCGACGCTCACGTGGGAGTATTAAATGCAGAGCTGCCATCAACGCCATTCCAGTCAGTAGCCAGCCAAAAGTATTTGATAATGGAATCTCAGGTTGAAATGGAACATGTGATCCATTGACTACCCATGTCCAACGCCCTGCGGCGACCATGAGTGGATCTAGAAAAAGATCCCAAGCCGCGAGTACAACTCCACCATAGAAAAATACCCAGTTACCGGCAATGCGTCGCGAAAGAACAAGTACCGGGTGGGCCATCATGACCCATGCGAAGGGCACTACCAATGGAACTTCGTAAATTCTTAATCCGAGATCAGGGGAGTATGTGTACTCACCGAAAGGCCAGGAAGTGACAACTCCGATGTGCTCAATAATGAGGGCAAAGAGAAAAGTAAAGACAAGGTATGTAAATGCATATCGTGCACCAAATGCAAGCAGTGCGTGCAAAAGCATTGCGCCGGCGCCCCAATAAACAACTGCAATTGTTATTAAACGCAGTACCTCACCATTAACCAAGGGGTAGATAATCTGAAGTGCAATGGCAATTGATAAGACAGTGACCAACAATATGTTTAAACGTCTTGAGATACCTCGGCGGCGATTCCTGCGTGGAGCATAGTTTCGGATCGACATGGCTATAAGTCTGCCCTATAAGAAGGCTTAGTTATTAATTGAGCCACGCATATCTCTAACGGCAAATCTGGAGAAAAGCTCCTCCGAGTACCATTTGTACTTTTTAGTCGCTTCAATCGCGGCATTATGGGCATCGCCACGGTAGGCAAACTCTCGTAGAGCGGCAGGGGATTCCCAGATTGAGAAGGTGCCCTGTAATCCAATTGGCGCCTCACCAATTCCGATAGCTGCGATAAGGCCTTGTGCCGATTTCAACGATGCAGTTACTGGTGGAACCGCACGCCAAAATCTAAGGTTCTGTAGCCACGCAATTCGTGCCCGAGTTATTGCAACTACTTGGCCATCCCACTCTTTAACACTCGGCGCAAATGGTTCGTATCCTGCCCACTTACCATGTGAAGAAATCGACTCAATTACGGCTCGAAATTCGCTAGTTGAATTTCTACGCCACTGTTTAATTACAAATGAGTTATCGAACGCATCGATATCGGTTACTTCGGCCACTAAGCCCCACCGTAGAGGATTGGCATCCATGGGGGTGAAAGTTTCACCCTTTCCTGTACCCAGTGATTTAAAGAAGCCAACATTAGAAGATCTACGCAAAACAAATCGATCAAGGGCCATCGCCACGAAGGCAAACGGAACTGCACTTGGTTTAACTTTCCAGAAATAGGCGACGATCACTTAGAACCAGCGAATCATGCCAATAATCCCGGCGGCGGCGTAAAAGAACTGTAAGAAAAGAATCCCCTTATGTTTTCCAATGTATGCCCAAATCCCGATAAGCGCCGAAGATGCAAGAAGCAATGTGAAACCGATGAACTCGGCACCGATATTTGCTGCAACTAAAAGCGAGTAGACGATTGCAGTTACAACACCAAGCCATTCAAAGATTCTAGATTTCATGGAGTCATTCTCGCATGTCAAAGCTTTTTTCGTAACTCCCTGTAAAAGGCCCAGGTAATAATCGCCGCGGGAATCACATTCCAGCGCTCTAGCGGGCTACGTGAAATCGCATTGAGAAGAATTCCGATAATCCCCGCAATTACGAATGCTTTAACTATCCAACGTGGTTTGATCATTGCGCCAGTTGAGAGTCGGGTGTAAATGATTACTTGATAAAGAATGAGCGCAAAATTCAGGATATAAATGATGCGAATATAGGTTGGGAAAACATCAAACTGGCCACCGGCTGCACGATCGAGCGCATATGAAGCGCCAAGCATTACTCCGCCAACTAGATAGAGATTCCAAGTAAAAGACGCAAACAAAGCAGTTACAAAAATCTTGCTTTTCATAAACCTATTCTCCAACAAACATTGGCTGTGCGCCAGTAACCCGGAGCAGCTCACCAAAGGATGTTGGGTAGACGGAGTGAGGGTGACCGGCTGCCGCCCATGCAACTTCATGTTCATTAAGGGCTTCATCGATCAAAATAACCTCAGGAGGGTTAACCCATCCGACAGGACTCACGCCGCCGATTGAAAAACCCGAAGCACCCTTAACGAAATCGGCGTCGGCGCGGTGGAGTTTTTCAACACCTAACTTCTTGGCAACAAGTTCGGTATCAACACGATGGCGTCCGCTAGTGATAACGAGCAAAGCATTGCCACTAGGTAATTTAAAAA
Organism: Candidatus Planktophila sp.; assembly: GCA_044370765.1. Taxonomy (GTDB): domain Bacteria; phylum Actinomycetota; class Actinomycetes; order Nanopelagicales; family Nanopelagicaceae; genus Planktophila. The sequence continues at coordinate 2,350 of JBILUX010000129.1, forward strand.
CGATGGAAGATGCAACTTGGCCAACTTCAATCCCCAAAGCATTTGCTGCATCAAGGGCTGTACGGGCAGAGTCAGATAAAACTGTAATTTCGCCGCTACATCCAAACTCTTTAAGAAGCGCAGTTACACGAACAACCGACGGGTTAGCCAGAACCTCTTCCACTAGTTAAGCAACACGGCTCTCTAGTTTTAGCGCTGACATAAAGGCATCGACTACTTCCTGCTTGCTCCAAGGCTTTGGAGCTTGAGTGATAAAGAAGTCTTTAAGAGCGATCTCTGCTAACTCATCGATATCGCCTTCGACGAAACCAAGTGATGAGAGAACTGGGAATTGGAGCTCTGCCAGAATCTTTCGCACTGCATTGACGCAACGAGATCCATCTTTAGTGCCATCTTGAGGCACTCCCATAGCATCGGCGACGCGCTCCATTTTTTCAGGAACAATTTTCGCTTCGCGGGTGAGAGTTTCAACTAGAACTAATCCAATTGTTAAACCATGCGGAACATGCTTAAGCCCGCCGATAGCCTGGCCTAATGAGTGTTCGGCCGTGCAATCTGAAATATTCATAGTTAATCCAGCCATCATGCTGCCTGCGGCCATTCCAGCGCGCGCAGATTTGTCATTGCCATCTTTAAAGGCTGCAACCAATGCAGGCGTCATCATGTGCACGGCCTCATAACCGATTGCATCACCGATGGGAGTACTGCACTTTGCGATAATTCCAGCGATTGCTTGCGCTAACGCATCGATACCGGTGTTTGCAGTCATTGATGGTGGCATTGAATATGTAAGCACTGGATCAACAAGTGCAACTTGTGCACGTAGATTTCCATTGGCAATTCCGGCTTTGCGACCGGCCTCGGGATCAGAGATAACTGAGCCGCCTGAAACTTCAGAGCCAGTACCTGCCGAAGTTGGAAGTGCAACAAGGGGAAGCGTTGGTACTGGATAGACGGGGGCCTTGGATTGGAACTCACGGAATGTGCAGTTGAGTTGCGCGCACAAGCGTGCCGCCTTTGCAGTATCGATTACTGATCCACCACCAAGTGCAACAACAACATCTGATCCTGCAGCTTTGAGTGCTGCAATTGCATCATCAACCATTTGAATTGTTGGCTCACCGGCTGGCTTTTCAAAGAGTGTGACGGTAATGCCTGACGCGGCATTGATCTGGTCAATGAGTTTTGCTGCTGCAGGATTAAACTTTTCAATATCTTTATCAACCATCAAGAAGACTTTGCTCGCCCCAAGCTCTGCGACAACTGCCGGCAGCGTCTCTGCAACACCTTCTCCGAAGCGGACCTTAACTGGAAGATGGTTGTTAAATGCGGTGATGTTGTCCACGTGAGCTCCTTGATGAGTGTTTGTATGTGCTTAATTCAATATTTGGATTCTATATCCCTCAGTACTCATTGCAGTAATGGGCCACCCCAGCCGCGTTTAATCGCTCAATCATCGCCTCATAAGCTGGGATGAAAGCTG
>JBILUX010000130.1:0-3760 GCA_044370765.1 Candidatus Planktophila sp.
CAAGATTCGAGCGAGCTCGATACGTCGGCGCTGTCCGCCAGAGAGCGTTGAAAGTTCGTGGGCAAAGACGGCCTCGGTCACACCAAGGGAAGTTGCAATAGCTTCAGCCTCAGCTGTTGCGGCATAACCACCAGCAGCACTGAACTCGTGTTCAACGCGGGTGTATCGATCCATCGCTTTTTCAAGGGCCTCGCCCTCGGTCGTCGACATCTCTTCTTCAACCTGTCGCATGCGATGTGAAATCTGGTCTAAGTTACGGGCCGATAAAATACGCTCGATAACAGAGCCAGGTTCATCGCCTGTACGTGGATCCTGTGGCAGGTAACCGATCTTTCCTGTGCGATTAACGGCGCCGCCTGCAGGCATCGTCTCTCCAGCTAAGACCTTTGCAAGTGTTGATTTACCGGCACCGTTTCGACCAACAAATCCGATGCGATCCCCGCTATTGATACGTACGGTCACGCCTTTAACAAGCAGGCGGGCACCAGCGCGTAGTTCGAGAGCTTGGGTTGAAATCACACCGTATTCTAGCCGAGTTTAAGCAGCACCAATTCTCGTCTTACGAGGCGTAGCAAATGACTTAGATACGGCAGTTAACTCATCAGATACCTGTGTCTTGATGGCATCTTCGCTTTTGAGCAGTTTAGTGAGCTCTGCGATTACCGATTTAAGTTCTTTCTGCTCTGTATCCAGTTCCAACTTGCTCATCTTGGTCAAACGACGCAGTGGCATATCCAAGATATATGTGACCTGTTCCTCATTTAACTTAAAGTCTTTCATCAGTTTTTCCTTGGCAGTTGAAGCATCATCGCTAGCACGGATGATCTTAATGACCTTATCGATATCGATAATCGCCTTTAAGAGACCATCAACCAAAGTCAGACGTGCTTGCGCTTTGGCTTTGCGGTACTCGCTACGGCGGCGGACTACTTCAATGCGGTGCTCAATAAAGACTTTGAGTAACTCTTTTAAACCAAGAGTCTGCGGGCGTCCCTTTACTAAGGCTACGGCGTTAATTGAAAATGCATCCTCCATTGGAGTTAATGCATACAACTGCTCAAGAACTTTTTCAGGCTCAAAGCCATTTTTGAGTTCGATGACAACGTTCGTACCAGTCTGGCCATCGGTTAAATCGATGATGTCGCTGATTCCCTGAATCTTCTTAGCCTTTACAAGGGCTGCAATACGCTCGACGACTTTTTCCGGCCCGATAGTAAAGGGCAGCTCTTTAATGACGATTCCCACTTTGCGTGAGGTTACTTTTTCGATTTCGACACTCGCGCGGACTTTAAATGATCCTTTGCCTGTGGCATATGCCTCGCGCACGCCTTCAAGACCAACTAGCTCGCCACCCGTTGGAAAATCTGGACCTGGAATATATTTCATAAGCTGTTTAAGAGTGGCCGTTGGATTTTCAATCAAGAACTTAGTTGCAGCGATTACTTCGCCTAAGTTGTGGGGGGCCATATTCGTAGCCATTCCAACTGCGATTCCAGAGCCACCGTTAACGAGCAGGTTGGGATACGCGGCAGGCAGTACTAATGGTTCTGAGAGTTGACCATCGTAGTTAGGACCGAAATCAACGGTGTCCTCATCGGCCTCTGCAACCATCGCCATTGCAGCAGATGCAAGGCGGGCTTCGGTATAACGCATCGCGGCAGGTCCGGCATCGAGTGAGCCAAAGTTTCCGTGGCCATCGATAAGTGGCAAGCGCATTGAAAATGATTGCGCCATACGAACAAGCGCGTCATAGATTGCAGAGTCACCATGTGGGTGCAACTTACCCATAACTTCACCGACAACTCGTGCGCTCTTTACATGTCCACGCTCTGGACGCAGACCCATATCGGCCATCTGATGAAGAATGCGGCGATGCACGGGCTTTAATCCATCACGTGCATCAGGTAGAGCGCGAGAATAAATTACGGAGTATGCATACTCAAGAAATGATTCAGATACTTCTTTGGAGACATCGATATCAACGATCTTGCCTGGATACTCTCCAGGTTTTGGACCAGTTGGTTTCTTAGCCTTGCTCTTCGTCGGTGTCTTTGCCATGGGGGAGATTGTGCCAACTACATGGGTTAATTCAGGGGAGGGCGCGCCCCAACTGTTGCAACACACTTTGCAGCCAACGCAGTTCCAGCCGAAAGAGCCTTCTCAAGGTCACGTGTTTCAAGCCACATTGGGATAAACCCTGCTGCGAATGAATCTCCCGCACCGGTTGTATCGACGACATTTGTTGTTACCGCCGGGACTCTAATCGATTGGTCATTAAAGACGGCCATCGCACCGCGAGAACCCAGCTTGATGACAACAAGTGGTGTGTACTTTCGCAGACTCTCCTCTGCGCTTTCAATATCGGTGGCATCGCCCAAATAAAGAGCCTCTTCGGCGTTGAGCAAGATGCCATCCATAAGAGCGACCCAGGACAAAACTTCTGCAAGCGGAACAATCTTCATCGCCCCAGTTGTTGTTGGATCAAAGAAGATCGGAATATTTGCAGCCTTTACTTTTTTAATCATTGCCAAGACGGCATCGCGACTACGGAAATCAAGTAGGGCATAACCGCTTAAATACACACCATCGATGCCTTCGAGTGGAGGTAGGTCACTTACCTCTAAATCCGCGTTAGCTCCATTATCGGGAAACATAGTTCTTTCCCCATTGGCATCTACCAATATGACTACAACGCCCGTTGGTCGACCCGAGCGCATTAGATTTAAATGTTCAACGCCATATTTATCGAGGTCAGAGATTAAGGCAAAGCCCACAGGATCGTTGCCGACTCGAGCGACTAACTGAGCTTTAGTGTTAGTTCGCGTAATCCATGTTGAAACATTTGCCGCTTGCCCACCCGGGTGAGTAGAGATTCGGCTAGCGGTGTCATTGCCGTAGTTAATGGGCTCTTTGAGCTGTGCAATAACATCCAGAGCTAAATCGCCGATACACAGGATCTTCTTCATTTCAGGGCCACGGCAATCTCTGCAGCCAAAGCGCAGTTAGATTTAATAATCTCAGTATTAATTGCAAGGGATTCGCCATGTGATGCTTTATGGAAATGCTCTAAGAGAAATGGCGTTACAGCTTTTCCATCAACTCCATCATGGGCAGCCTTTGCTAAACCAGCGGCAAGGATTTGATCGTGCAGAGCCTTAGCCATCTCTTTTTTTACTGGATTTGCAACTATCAATGCTTTGCCTTGTGTAGATATTGAAGTGCGCGCTCTAATAATTGCAGCGATCTCATCAGCGCTATCGACGCGATGTTCTAAATCAAATCCTGAATCAGTTAAGTAAAATCCTGGAAAGCGATTAGTTTTGTAACCAACGAGTCCTATTGCAAGAGTTTCAAGTCGCTCAAGTGTGGCATGAACATCAAGTATGGACTTTACTCCGGCACAGATAACAGTCATATCTAATTGGGACAGGGCCGTAAGATCTGCAGATTCATCAAATGACTCATTTGCGCCACGATGGACTCCACCAAGACCACCCGTTGCAAAAATTGTGATGCCGGCGATGGCGGCAATATGGGCAGTTGCCGCGACTGTAGTTGCCGCACTCTTTCCTTGAGCGATGATGATGGCCAAATCTCTAATCGATGCCTTCGAGATATCATCACGATTTGCGATTGCCTCAAGCTCATTTTGTTCAAGGCCAACGTGTACAACGCCGTCAAGCAGGGCGATAGTTGCAGGAACGGCTCCATGGTCGCGAATAATTCTTTCGCACTCGATTGCAACCTCTAAGTTAGATGG
>JBILUX010000131.1:0-3752 GCA_044370765.1 Candidatus Planktophila sp.
TTTAGGGGCAGTCGTTGCTACTAAGACGGGTGTGATTAGTGAGTACCAACTTAATCGTTTGCAAACATTTGTCGATCCCACTGCAGATACACAAGGTGCCGGATATCAACTACGACAAGCACGTATTACTGTCGGATCTGGTGGATTAATTGGTACTGGATTATTTAAGGGCCCGCAAACAAATGGGCGATTTGTTCCAGAACAGCAGACCGACTTCATCTTTACCGTTGCAGGAGAAGAGCTTGGCTTCTTAGGAAGTGGATTAATTATCTTTCTCTATCTTCTGATATTAATGCGGGCTTTTTCTATCGCTCGAAGAACAAGTGATCCATTTGGACGATTAATGACGACAGGTGTTATCGCCTGGTTTGCCTTTCAAATCTTTGAAAATATCGGCATGACGCTCGGACTTATGCCGATGACCGGTGTGCCGCTTCCATTCATCTCATATGGTGGCTCTTCCATGTTTGCGACTTTGATTGGATTTGGCCTCTTGCAGAACGTTCATGCGCGCTCAAAGGGCTAAATCTGGGGGATGAAGTAGGTAATTTCGCCCTCCTCTGCCATACTTGGGCCAACAGTTCAGCGCGGCTCGCGAATCCTTCGCGGCAAAAGCCCAGCGCGGACAGGTAAGAAAAAACCTAAACGGGGATTTTTTTAACATTAGAGCGTTTTTAACAGACGCATAGAGGATTTGGTGCCATGGCGATTGAGCCTAAAACACCGCGCAAGCGTGCGGTCAAGAAAGCATCTGCTAAAGCAGAGGCAAGCGTTACTGAGGTAACGAGTGATGAAGTAAAGAAACCGGTTCGCAAGAAGGCAGCGGCCGTTCCAGTTCCAATTTTTCAAGCAGCACCCGATGAGCCCATCGCAAAGACGGCCCGCAAGAAGGTAGCAGCTGCTCCAAAGGCACAGATGGAAAAGAGCGAGGCTCCAGCAGCGGCCTCAAGTGAGAATTCAGAGGATCAAGAAACCCGTAACCGCCGTCGCCGTCGTGGTGGACGCGGTCGCCGTAAGCCCGGCAGTGATGTAGTTGGGGGCAATGAAGAGAGCACGGAAAGTTCAGAGGAATCTGCCGAAGGTTCAACCCATCGCCGCCGCCGCCGTCGCGTAGCTGGCAGCGAAGGAGTCACAGCAGGTGAGAGCGTTGTAGAAGATGGCGTAGTAACAGTTGTTAAGGTCCGAGAAGTCCGTGAACGCCCAGTACGTCCTGCACGCACTGAGCGCGCCGAGCGAACAGAGCGACGTGGTGGGCGCACTGCCCGCACCGAGCGCAATGACCGTGGTGGACGAACTGAATACCGCGAGCCATATCGCAAGCGCGGAACGATTATTACCGATGGCGAATTCCTAGCCCGCCGTGAAAACGTTGATCGCGAGATGCTTGTTCGACAGATTGCCGATCGCACACAGATCGCAGTTATCGAAGATGGCGTCATGGTTGAGCATTACGTCAACCGCAATAGCAACGTCTCATACGTTGGAAACGTTTACTTAGGTCGCGTACAGAATGTGCTTCCATCAATGGAGGCGGCTTTCGTCGATATTGGTAAGGGCCGTAACGCAGTTCTATATGCCGGTGAAGTTAACTGGGATGCCGCTGGAATTTCAGAGTCACAGCCACGCAAAATTGAAACCGTTTTAAAGAGCGGACAAAGTGTTCTTGTTCAAGTTACTAAAGATCCAATTGGCCAAAAAGGCGCTCGCCTTACTAGCCAAATTTCATTGCCAGGGCGCTATGTCGTCTATGTTCCAGGCGGCGGAATGTCAGGTATCTCAAAGCGACTTCCAGAGTCAGAGCGCACACGCCTAAAGGCGATTTTAAAGAATCTTATTCCTGAAACCGCTGGCGTAATTGTTCGTACCGCTGCAGAAGGCGTAAGCGAAGAGGATCTAACCAGTGATGTTGCCCGCCTTAAAGCACAGTGGGATGACATCTATGCAAAGAGTGAGAATCCAAACTTCCATCCACCTGCCGCGCTTTATCAAGAGCCAGATCTTGCTGTCCGTGTTATTCGCGATATCTTCAATGAGGATTTCCGCAAATTAACAGTTCAGGGATCTAGTGCATGGGATGAAGTTACAAACTATCTCGGCTTCATCGCACCTGAGCTCACAACCAAGATTGAAAAATACACGGGCACGGGTGATCTATTCTCCGACTTCCGCGTTGAAGAGCAGTTAGCTAAGGCATTTGATCGCAAGGTTTATTTACCATCAGGTGGATCCCTTGTTATCGATCGCACTGAAGCGATGATCGTTATCGACGTTAACACCGGTAAGTTCATCGGCAAGGGCGGAAACCTTGAAGAGACTGTTACTAAAAACAACCTCGAGGCCGCTGAAGAGATTGCACGCCAGCTACGTCTTCGCGACTTAGGTGGAATCGTTGTTATCGACTTCATCGATATGATTCTTGAATCAAACCGCGAAATGGTTCTGCGTCGTTTAGTTGAATCTCTCGGTCGCGATCGCACGAAGCATCAGGTTGCCGAAGTTACATCTCTTGGTCTTGTTCAGATGACGCGCAAGCGTGTTGGACAGGGTCTCATCGAAGCCTTCTCAACTACATGTGATGCATGTAGCGGACGCGGAATTCATATCCATATGGAGCCGGTCAAGATGAAGGCACCAATGCCTCAGCTAGATGTTCCATCATCTCGTCATGAAGATGCCGATGAGAAAGATGCCACCGAGCACGAGTTCCATGAATCACTCAACGCCGATGTATCCGATGATGCACCAGCGCAGATCGAGCCGGAAAAGGCTGAAGTTAAGACTGGTGGCCGTAAACGCCGCCGGGCCTCATCCTCAGGCATCATTACCGCTTGATTTAAGCCCTGATTTGAGCCTTAGCGCTCGAGCGGGTAACCTTTACCCTTCACCAACTACAAGAGTCCGGAGTACCACAGCGTGGCAAATATCAAGTCTCAGATCAAGCGCATTAAGACCAACGAGAAGGCACGCCTTCGTAATAAGTCTGTGAGCTCATCTATCAAGACCGCTGTCCGCAAGTTCCGCGACGCAGTAACTGGTGGCGATGCCGCTGCAATCACAACTGAGCTTCGCAGCGCCTCACAGGCCCTCGATGTTGCAGTTCAAAAGGGTGTTCTTCATAAGAACTCTGCAGCAAACAAGAAGTCATCAATGGCTAAGGCTGCTGCCAAAGCCGGCGCACGTTAATTCTTCTAACACTTTAAAGCGAGGCTAGGTTCATGCCTGCAATTTCACTTGCCAAGGCGCCGCAACCAGCATCAACTGATCCGGCGCAGATACGTAACTTCTGCATCATCGCTCACATCGATCACGGTAAATCAACTCTTGCCGATCGCATGTTGGGTATTACAGAAGTAGTCGACCCTCGCAATATGCGCGCGCAGTATTTAGATCGCATGGATATCGAACGCGAGCGTGGAATCACAATTAAGTCTCAGGCCGTACGTCTGCCATGGCGCAGCGGTGTTGATGGCGGCGAATACATCTTGAATATGATCGATACGCCTGGTCACGTCGACTTTACTTACGAGGTCTCACGTTCCCTTGCAGCCTGTGAAGGTGCAGTTCTATTGGTCGATTGCGCTCAAGGTATTGAAGCCCAAACTTTAGCTAACCTGTATTTAGCGATGGAAAACAATCTAACGATTATTCCAGTGTTAAATAAAATCGATCTACCTAATGCTCAACCAGAAAAGTTTGCAGCAGAGCTTGCAAAGCTCATTGGCTGTGAACCCGAGGATTGTTTGCGTGTCTCA